>JAFLTR010000019.1:41184-41423 GCA_022509205.1 Muribaculaceae bacterium
TTTTAATAATTTTGCAACCATTATTTGTTATACTATAAAACAAATTAACTAATTTCCCTTTTAAGAAGAGAAATTAAAAGTTTAACCAATTAATTTATAAGGTGATGAACATTGAATCAATCGGTACCTGGGCTGGAGAAGTTTACCAGGCTCTCGAAAAATCAGACACTCATATTCTTGGTTTGAAAGAAATCAAGAAAGCCACAAAACTTAAGAAGGATGAAATCATGGCCGCTCTT
>JAFLTR010000002.1:0-65612 GCA_022509205.1 Muribaculaceae bacterium
CTTTTACGAGCGGCTCGATAATCTTGCCGTTAACTTTAGCTCCTTCCACAGTGGGAACTCCTACATTTACAGCACCGTCGGCATCAATGAGAAGCACTTTGTCGAAGCTCACTTCGTCACCCTCTTTTACATCCGGGCCGAGATGATGAACATACAGATACTTGCCGGCTTCGACCTTGAACTGCTGTCCTTTAATTTCTACAATTGCGTACATTTGTTTAACTAATGATTTTCAATCATTTCCGTTGGGCGGAGACCCCTATGGCCTCGCTTTTTCTGCCTTGGCGGATTTCGCGACTGCAAAATTAAGCATTTTTTCGTAAATTTGCAATATAAATCATTATTATATGGCAACAAAACCATCCATACCTAAAGGCACACGTGACTTCGGGCCTTCTGAAATGGCCCGCAGAAATTATATTTTCGATACTATCAGAAAGGCTTTCAAACTTTTCGGCTACACCCCCATTGAGACCCCGGCAATGGAAAATCTATCCACTCTTATGGGTAAATATGGTGAAGAAGGTGACAAACTTCTCTTCAGAATACTCAATTCCGGAGACTATCTTAAAGATTCGCCACAAACTCTGATTGCAGAAAGGGATTCACTTGCTTTGACTACACATATTTCCGAAAAAGGATTGAGATACGATCTGACTGTGCCGTTTGCCAGATTCGTGGTGCAAAACCGCAATGATATCCAGCTACCATTCAAGCGTTGCCAGATACAACCGGTGTGGCGGGCCGACCGGCCGCAGAAAGGCCGTTACCGCGAGTTCTACCAATGCGATGCCGATATAGTGGGGAGCGAATCACTTTGGAATGAGGTGGAACTTCTCGAAATGATAGATGAAGTTTTCCGGAATCTGAAGGTGAGAGTAGCCATAAAACTTAACAACCGTAAAATACTGACAGGGATAGCAGAACTTATCGGTGAAAGCGACAGGATAGTTGATATTACCGTTGCAATAGACAAGATAGAGAAAATCGGGCTCGAGAAAGTGCAGGAGGAACTGCTTTCCAAGGGCATAAAGGAGACTGCGGTAGAAAAGCTGGCCCCAATACTGGAATTGAAAGGTGATAACGCCGAAAAGATTGCAAGTCTCAAGGAAGTGTTAAAGAATTCCGAGGCCGGACTAAAGGGAGTTGAAGAACTGGAATGGGTTGTGGCTCAATTCGATGATTTGGGACATGACTGCGCGCTGGATGTGGATGTGTCGCTTGCAAGAGGTCTGAATTACTACACAGGCACCATTATCGAGGTGAAAGCCCTCGACGTGGAAATCGGAAGTATAACAGGTGGCGGACGGTATGACAACCTGACGGGTGTGTTCGGTATGCCTGGACTTTCCGGGGTCGGAATCTCATTTGGAGCCGACCGTATCTATGACGTGTTGAATCAATTGAATCTATATCCCGAGGCTATCGGGGAGAGCGTGAAGGTGCTTTTCCTGAATTTCGGTGAGAAAGAGGCGGCAGAATCCATGAAACTCGTTAAAGAGCTTCGGGAGAAAGGAATCTCAGCCGAACTATATCCCGATGCTGTGAAACTGAAGAAACAGATGGCTTATGCCGATTCGCTGAAAGTGCCGTTTGTGGCAATGATCGGAGAAACGGAATTGGCCGATAAAACAGTGAATTTAAAGGAAATGGCGAGTGGGACCCAAGTGAAGTTCCCCATCACGGAATTAGCCTCAAAAATAAGATAATCAGGAATTATGATAAGCAAGGAGCAGTTTCTCCTCCGTCAGCCTT
The DNA here is from genome assembly GCA_022509205.1 of Muribaculaceae bacterium. GTDB lineage: Bacteria > Bacteroidota > Bacteroidia > Bacteroidales > Muribaculaceae > Lepagella. The sequence continues at coordinate 1,756 of JAFLTR010000002.1, forward strand.
CGATGCCGGAAGAGACGGAGACAGATAAATTTTATTTCGGAATCTGCAATCGGCTTGCAGAAGTGGCCAAAGAGCGAGATCTTTTCCCATCGTATCCTGAAAAGGTGGTGGAAAGGGCTGCACTGGCCATGACAGGATATTATCAGGATGTGGTGAGCGATGCCGGGATCTGGCGCTCATTTATAGATGAATGTCGTAGACTCTACGGCTTCACAGTCCCCTTCTACAGCAAAGACGGTGATGAATATTTCGACTATGAATTGAATCAAGCCGATGTGAAATTCATGGTCTGGTATGCCCTATCGATGAATTATGAAAACCGTAGGGTATGCTATCCTTATGACAAGGAGATTCTGGAGGGAGCCGAGGTTTGGTATCATGAACTTGAAGCCTATTATGACGAGGCGCCGATACCGGTTAACTATCGTTTTTCAGCAGAACTTGAGATACATAATGAGGAAGACAGGCCTGAGATCATGCGGCTTGCCAACTGGCTCTTCCTTCATTGCTATCTGATGACTCCGGCCTTTGCCATGTCACTATCCGAAATTGCTTCCGAATATGATCTTTCAAAAGAGGATGGTGTTGTCGAGATGCAGAAACGTCTTGACATAGCCATGTGGCAGGATCCCACAGGACCTCTCGCCCTCTATCTCGGCGAATGGTTATATCTTATCGTGGAGGGGAAACCGGCTCCCGAACCCAAGGAAAAGAAACAAAGCGAACCTCATAAATATTACACTGCCTTCACTCAATACACCGGAGGTAAGACCATACAATTTTTTTCCACCTATGAGGAAATGAACAGATTTTTCATAGAAGCATTAGGTTGGGCTGAAGGAGAGGAGCACCTTAATCAGATAAAAAACGACAGAGACTTTGTATTGATGGTAGAAGAACGGAAAGGAATGTTGCTCGCAAGGAACATAGCCAAGTGTATTTCTTGTCCCGATAACAATCTATATGACAAGGAATATGCCGAAAATCATGCAATGGATCTATTGACAGAAAGGGGATTATGTCCCGGCGACCTTTTAAGATATGTATGTTCCCACGGATGGTTGCCGGATGCACATTTCCCGGATACCGATGATTATAAAATTGTGGGAGAAACGTGGGATTTTATTTCCCGTTGCTATCTTCAATCCTACTACAGGGGAGATTGAGTCAGAAGTTGCGAACAGCCCGGATGCTGTCGGCATCGCGACTTTTGATTGCAGAGTCATGTGTTTTGGGAATCAAGACCCGCGTTTGAATATTGAATCGAGTTTCAGCTTTATTACCCCGAACATAGCTTCACCGAAAATGGAGCTGTTCATTTTGGATGTACCCAACCGGCGGTTGACAAAAATAATCGGAATTTCCGAGATCTTGAACCCTTTCCGGTGGGCCTTGAATTTCATTTCTATCTGAAAGGCATAACCTTTGAATTCAATTTTGTCGAGGTCGATAGATTCGAGCACTCTTCTACGGTAGCATACAAATCCGGCAGTGGCATCCCGAAGTTTCATACGGGTGATAAACCTCACATAAGCGGATGCAAAATAAGACATCAGTACACGCCCCATGGGCCAGTTGACAACATTCACACCGGAGACATACCTGCTTCCAATCGAGACATCGTAGCCTTTGTCCTTGCTATTGTGATAGAGTTTTGTGAGATCATCCGGATTATGGGAGAAATCGGCATCCATCTCTATGATATAGCCATAATCCCGTTGAAGAGCCCATTTGAAACCATGGATATAGGCAGTGCCCAGACCCAATTTTCCCTCTCTTTTCTCAAGATATACCCTTTCGGGATATTGCTGCATCAGAGACTCCACGGCTTGTGCCGTGCCGTCGGGAGAATTATCATCTATCACCAACACATCAAAATTATCGGGATATCCCACCACTTTCTCCACTATGGCCGAGATATTCTCGATTTCATTGTAAGTCGGTATTATTACAAGGGCCTTATGCATTTCGATGCAAATTTAATAAAAAAAACGATTAAAGACTAAGGCAGTGCATAAGTTAAAGCTATTTAAGGCAGTGACCCTAAATTTTACATTCTGAAACATCTACACTCCGCAACTTGCAATTGTCGCCTTATTAAATTAACTTTGCATTAAATCCTGAAAAGATATCAAAGAGGATTTGACTATTTTAGAAATATATGGACCTCGACGTCGACCCTTTACCATCTCATCCTCTCTTCATCCCACTTGAAATTATTACAAGGAAAGCAATAGAATTTCATGCCCCTCAAGATTGGGTGGCCTGGAGTTTTGTTGTTTTTGCAGCCTGCTTAGGTTTGGTTATCTCAGCTTTTGTATCAGGTAGTGAAATCGCCTACTATGGTCTTTCACCATCCGAGTTAGACACCCTTGAAGAAGATGATTCCCCATCAGCCACTAAAAGCAGATTTCTGATCAACCATAGCGAGAAACTGCTTGCAACAATCCTGATAGCCAACAATCTTGTGAATATCACAATCGTAATTCTTCTGAATTATGCCATCAATCAGATTGTTACGTTTACAAGCGCAGCTCTTGACTTTATCTGTCAGACTGTGGTGCTGACATTCCTCTTACTTCTTTTCGGAGAGATTTTCCCGAAACTCGTGGCAAGGAACAAAACACTCAAATGGGTCAACAAAACATCCGGCACTCTCCTTTTGCTTTATAAACTCGCCTCCCCCCTATCCTCGCTTATGGTGAGATCTTCTCTGCTGTTTAATCGTTTTATTTCAAAAAAGCAGGAACAACTCTCAACCGATGAACTTGAAAAAGCTCTAAGCATATCCGATATCAAGGAAGCCCAAGACAAGGAGATGCTCGAGGGTATCCTATCTTTCGGAGAAAAGGAAGCCGGAGACATCATGATATCCCGTGTAGACGTGACAGCCATCGAGTATCACGACTCATGGTCGGAGGCTGTGGATGTGATAATCAAATCCGGTTATTCAAGAATTCCGGTCTATGATACATCGCAGGATGCCATCAAAGGTATACTTTATTCAAAAGATCTGCTCCCATATATCGGCAAACAGGGAGATTCATTCCGTTGGCAGACACTCTTGAGGGAGGCCTATTTTGTGCCGGAAACCCGAAGAATCGATGACCTACTTGAAGATTTCAGGAAACGCAAGATTCATATCGCAATAGTTGTGGATGAATATGGGGGTACTCAAGGGATCGTGACCCTCGAAGATATAATTGAGGAGATTGTGGGAGAAATAGATGACGAATATGACGAGAAAACATCTATGTATCGCAAAATCAACAACAACACCTATATTTTTGACGCCAAGATTCCTTTGGGTGATTTCTGTCATATCCTAAACATAGACGAGGAGGAACTCGGAGAGACCGGAGAAGCAGAAACACTCGCCGGGCTGCTGTTGGAAATTAAAGGTGATTTCCCCACAATGAAGGAGACTATAGCAAGAGGCCCGCTACGATTCCAGGTGATACAAATTGAAAAACACAGAATAACAAAAGTGAAAGTATGGACGAAAGATTCCCCGACGAATTCGTGACATGGCATCATAAGACTCCAATAGGAGTGAAGATAGATGAAGTGTTCGGAATGGACTCCAAATCCGGGAAAGTTTGGCTTGAACTTGCCCGACAAATTTATTGCGAACAAGGGGAACCAAACTATCGGGTGATGGAGCATTTCAATAATGGAGCTCCTTTTTTGGAAGGTTATCCGGGAAGAATCTCTATAACCCACACAAACCATTTTTTTGCTGTGGCCACCCTTCCAAAAACGCCCGAAACGGATCTCGAAAAATTTAGTCCACGCTCGTCTATGGGTATCGATGCGGAGAGTCTTGATCGGAAACAGGTAGTAAAAATAAGGGAGAAATTCCTTTCTGACAAAGAGCAAGAGATGATAGCTGAAGATAACTTGCAGGAAAATATATTAGCCTGGACATCGAAAGAGGCATTATATAAAGCAGCAATGACCCCCGGGCTCGATTGGAAGAATGACCTCTCAATCATCAGATTGCCTAAACTTGACGAAAATCCGGAGGCCAGAGGGGAAAGATCTTTAGGAGAAGCCCTGATAACATTTCCTGCAGAAACCGGCATTGAGCCCCAATCAATGGTTCTATACAGCTATGAATCCTACGGTTGTTGCGTCACAATCGCATTATCACCAAAAGCAGCCAAATTCGGAAAATGATATATCCTAAAGATTTTGAACAGAAAATCGGATTTGCTCCGCTCCGAAATCTTTTGATGGAGAAATGTGAAACCGTGATGGGACAAAATCTTGTCTCCGATATGAATTTCACTACTGACCGTAAATTCCTGAAAAAAGAGTTGGGCAATGTTGAAGAGATGAAGCAATTGATTTCTTCAGGAATTTCCTTGCCACAATTCAGTTTCTTTGACGTGTCGGGATGGCTTAAACAACGTCGGTCGCCGGGCTCTTTTCTCTCAGCCGAGCAACTCTATCAGTCGGCCCTGACTTTCAGGACAATGAAAGAATTACACGATTTTTTCAATGTTGAAAACTCTGCAACTCCCGAATGCCCGAATCTAAGGCTCACATTTAAAGAAATCCCTCAGTTTGAAAACCTGGAGCGTGAAATTTTCCGGTGTATAGACAGAGATTCAAATGTAAAAGACAACGCTTCGCCACGCCTTTTTGAAATCAGAAGGAATCTGGAGTCTCTTTCCCGTTCTATGCATAAAATAATGAGAAGAGTCATCGATTCTTCTGCAAGTCAAGGGATTGTAGACAAGGAAGTGACTCCGGTGATACGTGACGGGAGACTGGTTATTCCCGTTTCCTCTGCCAACAAAAGGAATCTGTCGGGAATAGTGCACGATACAAGCGCAACCGGCAAAACAGTATTTATCGAGCCATCAGAAGTGGTGGAAGCCGGTAACCGTCTTCGTGAACTTCAAAACGAAGAGGAACAGGAAATCATCATCATCCTGACTTTCCTCACCGATCAGTTGAAACCTTTCTACGATGATATAACTTCCGGCTGTCATCTCCTTGCAGTTTATGATTTCATTAAGGGTAAAGCTCTTTTCGCAATTGAGACCGGAGGTGAATTACCCGTAATTGAGGAACAACCGGAGATAGACTGGTTTCATGCCGTGCATCCAGGGTTGTTACTTAACCTTCGGAATCATGGAAGAGAGGTTGTGGCCATGAACTTAAGGCTCGACAATAAAAACCGGATTCTTATAATTTCGGGTCCAAACGCCGGAGGAAAATCTGTGAGTTTAAAAACTGTGGCAACAGTACAATATATGATGCAATGCGGACTCTTGCCGACACTCTACTCTAATTCCCACATGGGGATTTTCTCCAATATCTTTATAGATATCGGAGATGAACAGTCGATGGAGAACGATTTGAGCACATATTCATCCCATCTGACAAACATGAAGTTTTTCCTCCAGAAAGCCAATCCAAAGACCCTCATACTGGCAGATGAGATGGGATCCGGGACAGAACCCCAGATAGGAGCTGCATTGGCTCAGTCAATTCTGGAAAAACTCGGGAAAAGTGGTTGCTTCGGTGTCATAACTACGCATTATCAGAATCTGAAAGTATTTGCAGAAAATGAAAATGGCTTTATAAACGGAGCCATGCTTTACGACCGTCAGAATCTGCGTCCCACTTTCCAACTGTCGGTGGGTGAACCCGGAAGTTCCTTCGCTCTTGAAATAGCCCGCAACATCGGGCTGCCCGTTGAGGTGGTGGAAATGGCAAAAAATCTTGTCGGATCTGAATATGTGGATTCAGAAAGATTCCTTCTCGACATCCAAAGAGATAAACGCTATTGGAAAAACAAACGGCTGGAGATAAAAGAGAAAGAGAACAAGCTAAATCGTCTTCTCGAACAATATGAAGAGAAAGCCGCTGAACTGAAACAACAGAGAAATACAATCCTGAAAGAAGCACGCCTGGAAGCAAAAGAGATTCTGGAGGGAGCAAACACACAAATTGAGCGCTCAATCCATGAGATCAGAAAGTCTCAGGCTGAGAAAGAGAAGTCGAAAGCCGTAAGAAAGGAGCTTGAGGAGTATAAAAAATCTATGGATTCGGATGTTTCAAATGTGGAAATGCCGGCTGCCTTAAAGCCTCTGAAACATAAAAGCCGCAGAAAAAAACAGGAGAATGAGACGGCTAAAAATACCGTTGAAACCAAGAAAGATTTTGCTGTAGGTGATTTTGTTAAGATGGAAAACGGAGGAGTCAGCGGCACTATCATTTCTATCAGTGGGAAAAAAGCGGAAGTGGCTTTCGGCAATCTTAGAACCAAAATTGATCTCGACAAACTATTACCGGCCAAAAAGCCACAAACCTCTGCAACAAAAGATACGGTCATTTCATCCCAAACGAGTCAAACTTCCGAAAGTCGTCAACGACAACTTAATTTTAAGAATGAGATAGATGTGAGAGGGTTCAGAGCTGATGAAGCTTTACAGGCAATAACGTATTTCCTTGATGATGCCCTGCAGTTTAATGCTTTAAAAGTTAGAATCTTGCATGGAACAGGTCATGGTATATTGCGGACACTAATACGTCAACAACTTAAAAGTAATCCCAATATAAAGGATTTCCATGATGAAGATGTAAGATTCGGTGGTGCAGGTATTACAGTTGTGGAATTGGCATAACCAGCAAGAGCCGATATTTCACTTTATATTTAAACCCAAGAGGGTGAGTCAAAAATTTTTGACACACCCTCAAATCTGTTTAAAGGATTTTACCTCTCTCCTATTCCTGCGGAGTCACTCCTATATTATTGAATATGAAAGAATATATATCGGTATATTCATCAATAACTTTTGATATCGGTTTGCCACCACCATGTCCGGCCTTGGAGTCAATCCTAATAAGCTTAGGTGCGTCACCGGTATCAGATGCCTGTAACTGCGCTGCATATTTGAAAGAATGGGCCGGGACAACCCGGTCGTCATGATCGGCTGTTGTCACCAATATTGCCGGATAGACTGTGCCATCGTTCTTAATGTTATGAAGCGGCGAGTAGGAATATAGATATTCAGCCATCTCTGCTGAATCATCGCTCCTTCCGTAATCGGAAGCCCAGTTCCAGCCAATAGTGAAGAGATGATAACGCATCATATCCATCACACCTACTCTTGGAATGGCTACTTTGAAAAGATCGGGGCGCATATTTACAGTTGCACCTACGAGAAGACCGCCGTTACTACCACCTTCAATCGTAAGATAATCCGGAGATGTGTATTCATTTGAAATCAGATATTCAGCTGCTGAAATAAAATCATTGAATACATTTTTCTTATTCAACTTAGTGCCTGCCTGATGCCATTCCTCTCCGTATTCCGAACCACCACGAAGGTTAGTTTGAGCATAAATTCCGCCATTTTCCAACCATAATAAACGATTGGGAGAAAATCCGGGGGTCAAAGAAATATTGAAACCTCCGTAACCGTAAAGGTACACCGGGTTCTGACCGTTTTTCTCAAGACCTTTCTTGTAAGTCAGGAACATGGGGACTTTTGTGCCGTCGCTTGACGGATAGAAAACCTTTTCTGTCACATAATCATCAGGATTGAAACCTGCAAGTTCCGTCTGATGTATCAGGGTGCTTTCTCCGGTTTTCAAATCAAGGGCATACTGGCTCGACGGAGAAGTGAAAGAGACAAAGGAATAAAAAACTTCGTCTGAATCCTTATCTGCAGATATGCCGATAGACCCGTAAGATGGAAGTGTGACTTCACGAATCAGCAAACCGTCCGGATCATATTCAAACAATTTGTCGGAGGCATCCTTTTCCATTTGCACCAGCAATCTTCCGCCGGCAGGATAGACTCCTTTAATCACTGCCTCTCCTTGGGGAATAATCTCTTTCCAATTTTCTTTACGCGGATTATTAAGGTCAATTTGCATTACTCTCTTATTGGGAGCATTGAAATCTGTCATTACAATAGCCTTATTTCCATCTACATCAATCAAATTGATATCATAATCCTGAGAGGGTTCGATCACTTTCCAATCACCACCGTTTTTCAGATTTTTGAACATAAGAGAGTTGCCATTTCCTTCTCCGCTTGCTGTCACAAAAAGATAGTCTTCCGATTCAGGAACGTATGCCGAATGAAAATGCAGGGGATTTTCTTTGTCTTCATAAACGAGCTTATCCTCGCTTTGAGGAGTGCCGATTGTATGATAGTAGATCTGATGGTTTTCATTGGCATTTGAAAATTCCTTACCCTTTTCAGGTTTAGGATATGAACTATAATAGAAGCCGTTGCCTTGCCATTGTGCACCTGTGAACTTAGCCCACTCTATATGATCGTCGAGCAAGTCGCCTGATTCCGTGTCCATGACAAAGATTTCATTCCAGTCGGAACCGCTTCTTGAGATGATGTAGGCGGTGTATTTGCCGTCGTTGCTCATCATCATTCCCTGAAGAGCCACGGTGCCATCTTCCGAAAGAGTGTTGGGATCAAGAAATACCTGGCCTTCACCATCGAGTTTGTCTTTACGATAGAGTACACTCTGATTTTTCAATCCATCATTTTCAAAATAATAGTATTTACCATCCTTCTCTTTGAAAAGCAAACCTGTTTTCTTATAATTGTTAAGATCGGTGAGTCTTTTTCTCAGTTTTTCGCGATAAGGGATACCCTGAAGATAAGATTCCGTCAAAGCATTTTCAGCCTTTACCCATTCAAGGGTTGCCGGAGCAGTATCATTTTCAAGAGGACGATATGGGTCAGCCACAACAAGACCTTCATAATTATCCGTTACGCTTTCATCCATAGGAGCGGCTGGATATTCCAGTTTCTGCTGGGATCCACACCCGGCTGTCATAGCCAAAATTGCTGCCATAGACATTAATTTTATATTTTTCATTCCTTTTTGATTTATTATTTTCTTAGAGTATTTTCCAAAATTTTCGTTGAAAGATGGTTAAACCGATTCATTAGATAAGGCTCATCTGGTTCCGCAGCATATAGGGACAGATGAATAAAACTATTGCGGTATTTAGTAATCCCTAAATCGGGAGAGCCAAAAGCGGGAGATCTCGTTCGAAAAGGAGACGATGGGCAATTCCCGGATTAAAAAGTCTCATAAAGGCATTCTTTTTACGGTTAGGCACTATGATAAGTTCCGTGCCTCTTTGAGATTCATAGTTATTGAAATCGGCCATGAAAGTTTTAGCCGGAAAAATTGCTGTGGTGAAATGTGCAGCCGGATAAGTGGTGGCGAAATAATTTTTTAGATTGAAAAGCTTATTTTTTAGTCCCTTATCCTGCTTGTCGCTTGTAGGAATCAGAGTTATATTAACCTCAGGATATTCAAACATTCTCATGAATGTGTCCATACAGATTAAGTCATGCTGGTCTAAATTGCAAAGATAGATCACTTCTTTAAGATTTTTCATCAAAGTGAAATTGCAATTTTCCGGAATTGACAAAAGAGGCACTCTGCAATCATCAAGCACTTCCGCGGTAACACTTCCAATCAGTTGCTCACCCTTCTTTTCTTTTCCTCTTGTCACCATGACTACCAGCGAAGGAGGAGACAATCTGCAGTATTCTTTTATGACATCTTCGGCCACCCCATCTTCCATCCGGGCATCAAACGGCAGATCCGGCAAAAGACCCTCTTTCTGTTGCTCATGAAGGGTGGCTATTAGAGCTTTCATCCTTTTTTTTCCCTGTTTTTGCAAATCCTTTGACAACTCTACTTCATTATATTCCTCTTCAAGTGAGTTGTCTATGCCAAGATTCGAGGCTTCATCAAGCGAAAAAGATGTGCTGAATACAGGTGTGGGATATGCATGAAGCAACACCGGTTTGAGATGAAGATAGTTTGCCAGATCAAATCCGGCCTTGCATGCACAGATACTGTAGTCATTAAAATCCACGGGTAGCAACAGTTCTCCCTTGTGACCAGAGAAAATGTTACCCATATTCATCGATGTGAGATGCTCGATACTTTCAGTCACTTTCAGAGCCATCGGAAGATCTTTTTCATAAATCATTACCCTGACCCCAACTGCTATGGGAGCGCTGGAAGCGACATAATTCTGGAGCTTCACCTCAATGCCATGTGCCTCAAGAATTTTCTTGAGAGCCAAAGCATGTTCAGATGTATGAATTGCCAGTGTTAAAAAATTGTCATCCATAATCTATAAAAGGCGTTCCGAAATTCGGAACGCCAAACTTTTCATGTACCCTTCTTGCTTTAATCCTCTTTGTTTTGTTCTTCAAGGATTTTAACAGCCATATCATAAATGGTTGTATCATCAAGCACAACGATTCCACCATCGGGCCCCGGCTCGATGTGCATCCCCACATTCTTGCCGAACTGATAATTTACACCACCGAAATAATTTCTTACTGTCTGCACTGTCAAGTTCAGTTCGTCGGCTATACGATGAGTTGCCCCATCGGGCAGACTGTCTTTGAGCCTGCGAAGCTCATTGAATGTGATTGTTTTGCTCATATTGGGTTATTTTTAAGATTTTTATTCTTATTATTTTATTTCGCTAATTTAAACATTATTTCCTCCTTATGCAAAGATTTTTCTTTCTTCTATTGCTGTTTTATAACATATTGTTTAAAAACTTTTCATATAACTGCTATATCTTTGGCTTCCACCCATCCGATATAATCCGAATTCAAACGAATCTTATACCAGTTTATGTTGCCCTCGGCGTCTGTTTCTTCTGATATGATTCTCACTTTGGTGCCACGCGTCAAGACCCCTTCATTCTGTGATTTATCCCCGTTAAAATTAGGTTCTGTCTGAAGTTCTGCCTTGTAAGTCACCACCACTCCATATTCATGATTTTCGACTTCGGCTGCTCCCATATATGCACACACCAGACAAACCATACTCAGACCCAGAAGAATAATGCCGCCAAAGAATCCTGTCTTTCTCATCAAAACGTTAGAATTGAACAGATACAGGCAGACGCAACCTGCAAACAAGAGAAAAAAGGCAGCAGCCCATCCTGCCCAGGCATTTGAAGAGGTCTCCTTAGCTACAGAAGTATGTACAGTCTGAAAAAAATTAGGAGTGTCTTCTGTCACCTTCTTGCGTTTTCCTTTCTGCTCCGCTTTATTGGCATCCTCAATTTTGCCGCTGAGGAATTTTAAATTTCCGTTTATTCTCTTGTTCGACGGATCAAGCTTCTTTGCCTTCTGATAGCAAAGCATAGCATTGGCTATATCTCCTTCCTGATAATAAGCATTGCCTAAATTGAAAAGCAACGGGGCTGAAACACCTTTTTCCATTGCCACGGCATTATAAATTTCAATAGCTTCCTGAAAGTTACCATTGTTATAGGCCGAGTCAGCTGCTGCTACTGTTGGTAATTCTTGAGCAGAAATCCCCCCGATCACGAATTGAAGCAAGAGGGTCGAAATTATTATCTTGAATATATCGGTTTTCATCCTGATAATTTCTACATGATATTTGTGAAACGGAGACTTAATTATTTAAAGCCCTCTTCCAGAGTATTCATCATACCGATTGTGCGATCGTAAATCTCTTGCATTTCCGAAGCTGATGCTGATGGAGCGTATTTTTCAAACTCAACATCATCGATCAGTTTGATTAGACTTTGAATATCCTCATCCGGAATATCTCTTACAGCAAGCTTACCGCTAATATTATCCCGGCTTAATTCTGAAGTAGGGATGCTTAGTTTGTCACCCAGATATCCCCATAAAGACATGAGGATTTCATCCAGGAAGCTGTCTCTGTTGCCTGATTTCATATAAGCAAAGGCTTTCTTCAGGCGACGACGTGCCATACGGTTGGCTTTGCGGCTTCTCACAGCCAGCATATCTGAATTGGCGGCAATATATGATTTGTAAGAAATATAGGCAACTATGATTCCTCCTATAGGAATGATATAGAACAACCAATAAAGGAAGTCATAAACGAAAGGACGATGACGGAAAGATAGCGGGCTCACAACAGGGAGCAACTCCGGATTGAAGGCTCCTACAGATTTAATCTGCGACTTCTCAGATCCCGTTCCCCGTTCCACTGCAATGGTATATCCCTGAGCCACGCTTGTTTCATATTTCTCAGTAGCAGGATTGAAATAGACAAGTTTAACTTCGGGTAGCCGGAATGTCCCCCATTCCAAAGGCATGAAGGAATAGTCATATTTTATACTGCCTGACACATCATATCTTCCGACATTTACATTAGACTCTGATGTCGGGGTATAGACTTCAAGCTCGTCAGGATAAATATTCTGCAGATCTGGCAAAGTGACATATTTAATGTTTCCAGACCCTTCCACTGTGTAAACAATAGAAGCAACCTGATTTGTCACAAATTTCTGAGCCGGTAGAGATGATTTGATGGTAAAATGTCCCACACCTCCGGAGAAATCCGCAGGCACAGGCTTGGGCAGACTCTTCACATTCACCGTGAGCTCATTGGGCGTTACATTCAACTGAAGGGGCTTGGACACAGACATGTGGCCATAGAAAGGATCTCTGTAATATTCTCTCTGGTCTACGCTTACAGTATAGGTATTACCCTTCACGGTCAGTTTTCCTTCATGCTGCGGGAATATTATATAACGGGCTATGATTGCTGTGGCATAAGTCTTACCATTGTAAGTCTCGTATTCCAGGGAAGTCGAGATGTCTTTGGATTCCTCAACCACAAAACCGTCAAACTTGGGAGAAGCGGTTGCCCCTATGAATTTGATGGCATCATAGGTGGAATAAAGTTTCACAGTATAGAGGATAGCCTGGTTGACATAAGCTGATAATTGAGACACTTCTGCCCGCATAAAGAGATTGCCGTCTCCTTTCCCTATATATTCCGGTTTGTCGCTTGTGCCTCTTCCGTTTCTTTGGCTTCCGCTGTTATTTCCCGGTGGTGTCTGTTCAGGCATCGGTGCTCCAATTGCATAATTCACAACATTACTTTTTACACCTCCTACAGTAATCGGGCCGAAACTATAGCTCCCTTCTGTATGGGCACGTAATGTCATAGTCCATGTGTAACTGACACTTTGAGTCACTTTCCCGTTTACACTTGAAAAACTGGATGATTGACCGGTTCTATCAAAATAAATCACTCTCGCTCCCGGCACATCGTTAGGTTTATCAGGATTTCCGCTCAAATCCTTCACCTGTATCGTAATATAAAAAAGGTCGCCGGTGGAGATCTCTCTCTTTCCCCTACCCGGTGAGACTGAAAGAGTCACTGACTGTGCCTCCGCATCTATAACGAAGAGAAATGTCAGCAAAATCAGGGCAAAAAAACTACGAAGCATCACCAGTTTCTTTTATTCTTATTTCTTTGTCGGCTTTTTTCAGCATTCTGACCTGCCACTCTGGCTCTGGTTTGATTTTCCTTATTTTCGATAGCGTTAAGAATCTGTTCGGCCGTCTGCTGATTAAGGCTTTGTTGTTGCTGTTCCTGTTGGTCCTGTTGGTCTTGATTTTGATCTTGTTCCTGATCCTGATTTTGCTCTTGATCTTGATTCTGTTCTTGCTCCTGATCCTGTTGGTCTTCCTGATTCTGTTGATCTTGATTCTGGTCTTGATTCTGATCTTCGTTTTGAATCTTCAATTGAGCGATCCTGAGATTTCTACGCGCATTGTCATCCCCGGGATTTAGTCTTAATGATCTTTTGTAATAATCCACAGCCTTCTGATAATCCTGAGAATTAAAAGCCACATTACCAAGATTATAATTAGCTTTAGAAGCAAGGTCTGGACGACGAGAACCCAAATTTGCCACCTGCTCCATGTTTTTAAGACCGGTTTCCAGCACTTTTTTTGCCGCAGCTGAAGTGTCGTTGGGATTTGAGCCGATTTGTATCTCTGAAAGTCCCAGATTATATCGTCCTACGAGTGATGCAGGATTTTCTTCAAGAGCTTCCTGATATTGTTTCAATGCGTCTTTGAATTTTCCTTCCTCATAAAGCTTGTTGCCTTTAGTAATGTGGTTGCGCTCCTTCTTGGTTGATGCTTCCTCATTCCCTGCCGCTTTAATATCATTCCAAAACGACAATAATATCAAAGCTGACAGAATATATATTTTCAGAAATTTTTTCATGCTGTCTCCTTCTTGAAGAATGTAATTTTATCCAACCATCCGATTTTTCTGTCAAGAATAAATATATCCAGCACTAACAAAGCAAGTGCAAACACAGCAAAAATCGGGAATAATTCATCATGCACCGCCGAAATATTCGATTCCAGAGAAGCCTTCTTCAAAGTCTCCAATTGTTTGTCTAATTCATTCAGGGCTTCCCGGTTTGAGGCGTTCACATAAATACCGTTACCGGCACGGGCTATGTTAGCAGCCAGATCCTCATTCAATGCCGTCATCGCTCGTTCCCCCGTGAAAGGATCAATCATATATCCACCGTTTTTTAAAGGAATCGGCACTGCAACACTACTGCCAAGTCCGACTACATCAATCTGGATGCCATCATGGGCAGCTTTTTGTGCTGCTGCCATCACACCCTCTTCATCTTCAAGTTCATCAGCATCCGTGATAAGTATAATTGCTTTCCCAATATTCTTATCCTGGCTGAAAGAGGTGGTGGCCATACGAATAGCGGAAGAAATATCTGTGCCTTGATTATCTATTTGGGATGGGTCGATGGAATTTAAAAACATTTTCGCCGACACGTAATCGTTGGTAACGGGTATAAGGGTATATGCATCACCGGCATACACAATAAGGCCCACACGGTCATTGTCAAGCCGGTTAATGAGTTTTTCAAGCATAAGTTTGGCTGTGCGCATTCTGTCGCTCCCTTTCTCATCGGATGTTGAAGAAGCGTACATGGAGTTACTTGCATCCATTGCTATTATTACCTCAATACCCTCTTTAACTGTTTTTTCATCTTTCACTCCTCCCCAGGGACGAGCCAGACAGAAAACAATCAGGAAAAGAGCAGCCATCTCAATCGTGAGTTTTAATGGAGGTTTGAACGGAGAAACCTCCGGCATCAATGGTGCAAGTGTGGCAGGATTACCAAACTTCTTCAATTTTCTATATCTGGCATAGCGAGCCCATGCATAGAGAAGTATGAAGAAAGGTATCAGCAAAAGCAAAAACAGTAGTCCTGTATGTGCGAAACTGAACATTATCTTTTTTAATTTGTAGGTTGTTTATGGTATCCTTCTTAACACTGTGTATCGCAAGAGGAGATAAAGCCCAAGAGCACATAAAGAAAGCAGTATCCATGGCTCGAAATTTTCCTCCGTATATGTGAACCTGTCGACATCCAGAATACTTTTTTCCAATTTATCAATCTCCTCAAACACATTCTTAAGAACTTTCTCATCTTTTGCCCTGAAATATTTGCCATTTGTCACATTGGCAATTTCTCTTAGAGATTCTTCATCAATCTTGGTTTCTATTGTAGTGGAAGAAAATCCGTAAGGGTCAGGTATATTTATCGTGCCGTTGGTGCCTACTCCAATTGTGTAGACTCTGACACCTTTCTGTTTAGCTATCTGTGCGGCAGTGGCAGGGGGCACTTCTCCGGCATTGTTGGTGCCGTCGGTCAAAAGTATGATACTTTTCGATTTTGCTTTACCGGAGGTAATACGGTTGATGGCGCTGACGAGACCGTCTCCTATAGCTGTTCCGTCATTCAGATCCCCCATATTTATATTGTCAATGGCATTGATAAGAGCAGCCCGGTCGTTGGTCAGCGGCATCAGAGACAGGCTCTCACCGGCAAAAACCACTAATCCCATATTGTCATGTTCGCGCTGATTGACAAATTTAGAAGCTACATCTTTGGCGGCAGCAAATCTTGAAGGTTTGAAATCTTTTGCCATCATACTTCCGGATATGTCAATAGCCAGCACAATATCTGTGCCGTTAATACGAGATTTATTGAAATTGTCATGAGTCTGTGGACGAGCCAAAGCTACAATCAGACCCCCAATAGCTACAAGTTGCAGGGCAAAGCATACATGTATCAATATCTGTTTCCAGGATATTGGAAGTTTTGCAATAGGGGATGTTGTGGATATTCCCAAGGAGGGATTTGCATTCCTCTGTTTCCAGATATACCACGCCACCAAAGGAATATAAAGTAGGAAAAGAAATAAAAGTCCGGGATGTTTCATCATTCAATCCCTCCTTCCTTCTCTCCTTCCGATTGCTCCTGAGGCACTGTCTCTTCTACGAATTTAACAGCGTTGTCATAAGCTGCAATACTGTCGGCAGGCAAGGGTCTCACTTTAGCAAATTTCACAAAATCGGCCACATTCAGAATTTGCTTTACATAATCCCTCTTGTCTTTCAAATCGCTCTCATAGATTTTATCCATAATCTGACGGGAGGTCATTTCCATGGCATTGATACCAAATCGCTCGAAAAGGTAAACTCTGAGAATATCTGTAAGATCGGTAAAATATTCCTTTTCCATACCTTGTTCCCAAAGCTTACGGTTTTTAAGTCGTTGTAAAGAATCAAGAGCAACAGCCCATGGTTTGGGCGCCACCTTTGGAGCGATGAAAGGAATACCTTTTCGTTGATAATTTCGCATCCCGTAAAGGAAAGCACAAATGGCAAGGAATATTATTAGCCAAACCCACCAGAAATCGAGTAGCCAATCGGGTAGCCAATCATAAAATCTGCTCCCGTCCGGACCCTGTACATTGGCTAATCCCGCAATAGTGTCGTCTGCCGTCACATTTACAGGATAAACCTTGAAAGTCAAGGTATTCGACAATGCTGAATCTCTCCCGGAATAGTAGACAAACGGAGGTAAGGTATAAGTACCTGAATCGAAAGTTTGAACAGGGATACTAAAATTAAGCTGTAGTTTTCCGGAACCAAGTTCAAGGGTATCTACAGTGTAGTTTGTTCGTAATTCCACACTGTCTCCACAGAGTGTGGCATATCCCCTGGCACGGTCTATCTCCTGAAAAATCGATAATCTCCCTTGAGTGCCCTTATTCTCTACTACTTCCAGATGCAATGTATTGATATTTCCCATCAATACGTCTACGGAATCCAATTCGGCCTTTATGCTGATATTGGCAGCGCGGGAAAGGGATAATCCCAGTAAAACCGTTGTAAATAAAAGGATTTGTCTTATCTTTTTAGCCATCTGCATAGCCAATACTTATCTTTTTCTATCTTCTTGCACTCCTATTATGAAAGAGAGAGAGCAATGCCTTTACATAGTCTTCATCTGTAGTGACACTCACCATATCAACACCGCAGCGTGTCATAGTAGATGATATTTTTTGCTGGCGCTCATACCATGCCTTATCAAACGCCCTTCTTACACGGCTTGAAGAAGTATCAATCCATCTGTCAAAACCGGTCTCCATATCCCTGACTTTCACCAATCCTACATTCGGCATCGATGCATCCCTCCGATCATAGACCTGGATAGCAGCCAAATCATGTTTCCGGTTTGCAATCGACATACTTGAAAAATAGTCATGGTTGTCAATCATATCACTCAAGAGAAAAGCACTGCAACGCTTCTTCAAAGCGTTGGTCATGAATTTCAAGGCGACATCGATATTGGTGCCTCTACTTGTAGGCACCAAATCAATAATTTCTCTAATGATCAATAGAATATGTTTCCTTCCTTTTTTGGGAGGTATGAACTTCTCGATATGATCACTGAAAAAGATCACTCCCACCTTGTCATTGTTTTGAATTGATGAAAAGGCAAGTGTGGCAGCTATCTCTGCGATTCTTTCTTTCTTACTCTCGCCCACGGCTCCGAAATCACTGCTCCCGCTTACATCTATCAGAAGCATCATCGTAAGCTCGCGTTCCTCCTCATATACTTTCACATACGGTCGGTTGTGGCGAGCAGTGACATTCCAGTCGATATCTCTGATATCGTCGCCCGGTTGATATTCCCTCACTTCCGAAAAAATCACACCCCTCCCCTTGAAAGCAGTGTGATATTCTCCGGCAAAGATATTCTGACTCAATCCACGAGTCTTAATTTCTATCTTCCGGACTTTTTCAAGAAGTTCCTTGGCATTCATTAATTTCTTTTTTTCTCAATTAATAATATCGCGAAAGCCATAAGAATCAAGGCACAGCAACCTTATCCAAGATAGCTGTGATAACTTCGTCGGCACTTATATTATTTGCCTCCGCTTCATACGACAGTCCTATCCTGTGGCGCATCACATCATGGCACACCGAACGCACATCTTCCGGAATTACATACCCTCTTCCCTGCAAGAAAGCGTATGCTCTCGAAGCCAAAGCCAAGCTTATCGAAGCACGTGGAGAGGCTCCGTAAGATATAATGCTCGACAGATCAGCCAAGCCATATTTTGAAGGTTCGCGGGTTGCAAATACTATGTCTACGATATAATTCTCTATCTTTTCGTCGATATAGATCTTCTCTACTATTTTCTGCACTTCTACTATCTCATGTGGTTGGATCACCGGAGTTATAGGAGAGGTCACAGAAACGATATTCTGGCGTATAATAGCCTTCTCCTCTTCTTTATTGGGATAACCAATCACAACTTTGAGAAGGAAACGGTCGGTCTGAGCTTCAGGCAAAGGATAAGTACCCTCCTGCTCTATCGGGTTTTGTGTAGCCATTACAAGGAAAGGATTGTCGAGCTTGAAGGTTTCCTCCCCGATTGTCACCTGTCTCTCCTGCATAGCTTCAAGAAGGGCACTTTGCACCTTTGCCGGGGCCCTGTTGATTTCATCTGCAAGAACAAAGTTTGCGAAAATAGGGCCTTTTTTCACTTCAAAGCTTTCATTCTTAACGCTATAAATCAGCGTTCCGATTACATCAGCCGGCAAAAGGTCGGGAGTGAACTGAATTCGACTATATTTTGCATCTACAAGAGATGCCAAAGTCTTGATTGCCAATGTTTTTGCCAAACCGGGCACACCTTCCAGCAATACATGGCCATTACACAATAAAGCTATCAACAGAGAATCCACCAAATGTTTCTGGCCAATAATCCTACGATCCATGCCAGTGCGGATCATACTCACAAAACTTGCCTTAGAGGCTATCAGGTCATTGAGTTCCCTGATATTTACCGTTTCACTCATCTTTATTTCGTTGTCTTGTTAATTCGTTTGTTGGGATGCAAAAATAGATATTATCCTTGAATAATATCTATCTTCTTTAGTTAAACATTATAAAGCTATTAACTATTTTATACAAAAAAATGTTAAATCAAGGTTGAGGTTATTAAACAATCAATGGTTGAAAGCGTTCCAACCCTGTGCCTTAATTGGAATTTCTCCACCGTCGCGAGTCACAAGGGCCGCTCCAAGAGTCGGTTCAGTGACATAACCAATCATCTTCACCCCTTCCATTTTTTCGACCTTTTCATGGTCGGTCAATGGCACAGTGAAAAGTAGCTCATAGTCTTCCCCTCCATTCATTGCGGCTGTGACAAGGTTCATATTGAATTCCTCCGCCATTAATGCCGTCTGATAGTCGATGGGTAACTTGTCTTCATAAACCCGACATCCCACGTTGCTCTCTTTGCAGATATGCAATAATTCAGAAGAAAGTCCGTCGCTGACATCAATCATGGATGTTGGCTTAATATCTTTTTGCTTCAACAACTCCACTATGTCCCTCCTTGCTTCGGGTTTAAGCTGTCTTTCGAGTATGTATTCCTTACCTGCAAAATCCGGTTGGAAATCTTTTTGTCCAGCTGCCACAGAATTCTCTCGTTCAAGAAGTTGCAAACCCATAAAAGCAGCTCCCAAATCTCCACTCACACAAATGATATCCGTGGGTTTAGCACCGGTACGTCTCACTTCTTCCCCTTTTGCGACATCTCCTATACACGTGATGCTTATTACAAGTCCCGTGACGGAAGCGCTGGTGTCACCCCCTACCAGGTCGACCCCATAGACCTCGCAGGCACGACGAATGCCGGAATACAAGGTCTCGATATGCTCAACGGTAAAGCGGCTTGAAACTCCTATGCTAACGGTTATCTGCCTCGGAGTGGCACCCATGGCATAGATATCACTGAAGTTTACAATGGCCGATTTATAACCAAGATGTTGCAGAGGGACATATCGAAGATCAAAATGTATCCCTTCAAGCAAAAGATCTGTAGTGACCACTACATCTTTTTCTCCAAAAGTCAAAACCGCCGCGTCATCCCCAACGCCTAACTTGGTCTCGGGATTCTTTAATGGAAAATCTTTTGTCAACCTGTCGATCAACCCGAATTCACCAAGTTCGCTTATCTCAGTCTCTTTCTCTGACATTCCTCTTTACAACTTTAAATCCTTTTCAACATCTCCGTGATAAGAGCAGTCATATTAGGTTGGGCTTTAAGGGCAGCCTTTTGTACCTCCTCATGAGTAGGTACTTCCTTGATATCTTTTCCGCCAAGATCTGTAATCACAGATACGCCAAAAACTTCCATCCCGGCATGATTAGCCACAATTACTTCAGGAACGGTAGACATACCCACTGCATCGCCACCTATAATTCTGAAATATTCATATTCTGCGGGAGTCTCGAATGTGGGCCCGGGAGTACCGACATATACGCCATGCATTAATCTCATTTCTTTTTCTTCAGCAATTCTGTCTGCTAATGAAATCAATTTGTGGCTATAAGCTTCTGTCATTGCCGGGAAACGAGGACCAAGTTCCTCGAAGTTTTTTCCCCTTAACGGATTCTCCGGGAAAAGATTGATATGGTCTGTGATAACCATCACATCTCCAACCTGAAATTCCTTATTCATCCCTCCGGCGGCATTACTTACAAATAAAGTCTTGACTTTAAGGTTTTGCATGACTCTCACCGGGAAAGTCACTTGTTTCATGTCATAACCCTCATAGTAATGGAAACGACCCTGCATGGCCATAACCCTTTTTCCACCAAGGGTTCCAAATATAAGGCGACCGCTGTGGCCTTCAACAGTCGACACCGGGAAATTAGGGATATCCTTGTAGTCGATTGCCTGACTGTTTTCAATATAATTTATTAGATCTCCAAGACCTGTGCCCAGAATTATCCCGATTTGAGGGATGTCAGAAACTTTTGTTCTAAGGAATTTTGCTGATTCCTCAATCTTTTCCAAATATGTCTTTTCCATGATACTATTTTTTAATTTTATTGAATTAACTTTAATTACTTGATTTTGGTAAGTCAATTATGATTTTATTCATTTTACATTTTTTTAATCGGTCTTTGCCAATTTTCATAATTTTTTCTTACGATTGATCTCCTGTTTGAGTTCATCAATCAGATCGTGATCGTCTACACCCTTCAACATTCTCACAGAAATTGGAAGATAGAATGTAAATGGTTTCAATTCTTTAGGGAAATATGGGTTATGCATAAGCCTGACAGCGTCTTTTTCAGTTGTAAGAATAATCTTACGCTGCCCTTTCATCGCCTCGAATTTCTTTTGAATCTCCTGAATATCCCGTTTCGTAAAGTCATGGTGATCAGGAAAATGATTCACTTTTACTTTAAATGGGTATTGCCTGATATGTTTTATAAAATATCGGGGATGAGCAATACCCGTCAGCAACATAACGCTGTCATTGGATGTAAAATCATGAAGTGCTACGGAATAAAGGGCATCATCTACAAAAACCGGTTCCGGGAATCCATAGTCATACCTTGAAAAGAAGAGTTTCTGGAAACTCATAAGATCAAGATATTTCGACGACATTCTAAAATCTATTGGCTGAAGGTCATCGGGACACTTAGTCACTACAACCATATCTGCCCTGTTCACCTCTCTTGAGCTTTCCCTAAGCCTTCCCAAAGGCAATAATTTATCTTTATAGAAAGGTCGATGATAATCGGTAAGTAATATAGAAATCTTGGGTTTTACCCATCTGTGCTGGAAGGAATCATCCAGTACTATAACATCAAGATCAGGGAAAAGACGCTGCAGCTCTTCTATACCCCTTCGACGGTTCTCGCAGGTAGCTACCTTTACTCTTCCATGAAATTTCTGATAAATCTGGTAAGGTTCATCCCCAATTGTAGTTGGAGTGCTCTTAGCATTGGCAAGCACAAATCCCTTGGTCTTACGTTTATACCCGCGACTCAATACCGCTACATTATATCCGGAAGCTGCAAGGCGGCTTGCAATATATTCCACATGAGGAGTCTTACCTGCACCTCCCACAGTGAGATTCCCGACCCCAATAATAGGGATATCATATTCCACAGACTTCAGGAACTTCTGCTCAAACATCCAGTTTCTCACTCCGGCGATCGAGCCATAGATCCATGAAGCGGGAGTCAATAATCCCTCTATTATTTTATCTTTGGTTGTTCTCACTATGATTATATGTCTTTATAAAACCACCTTGATTTCAGGCATAAGAGCTTGTACAGGCTTCCTCTCAAGTACCCGTATCACTTTATTTACCATTACAGACGAAACCTGAGGAGCCAAAAGCCTCCCCATTTCTATTTTACCTTTCTCTTGCACATTAATGATCTCCGGAAGGAAGTCCCAGACCCTCGAATTAAATCTCGGATAACGACTAACTCCATAATTCTCTATATTCAGGTCCTTTGCTACCCAATCTATGGCATCCTCCAGGCTTCCGAGCTCATCCACAAGTCCTATTTTCATTGCCGTCACTGCATCCCAAACTCGTCCTTCTCCTATCCTGCGAACCTTGGCTTCCGACATCTTACGTCCATTGGCTACCCGAGCCACAAACTGATTATAGCCATCTTCTACCATTACCTGCATCCCTGCAAGTTGTTTCTCGTTCAAAGGTTTAAAAAGGCTCGGGAAATTGGCCTCGGGATTTGTAGAGACAAATTCCATATTCAACCCAAGTTTTTCAATAAGGCCTTCCACATTTGGGATCAACCCGAAGATACCTATAGAGCCCGTGATAGTCAGCGGATCAGCAAAGATTCGGTCGGCTCCCGCTGATATCCAGTAACCTCCGGAGGCTGCATAATCCCCCATCGAAACTACCATCGGTTTACCCTTCGACTGAAAATAATCGAGAGCTTCACCTATCTGTTCGCTTCCGAAAACTGATCCACCCGGAGAATTTACTCTTAACACCATTCCCTTGATGTTTTCATTCTCAGCAAGGGATGTGATCAATGGTACAAATTTCTCATAATTGATAGTATTAGTGCCCCCACCGTCGACAATCTCTCCGCTTGCGTACACTACAGCTATCTGTTTTTTGGGATTGATGCCCGACATAAGCTCTTCCTGCGAAACTAAAAGAGAAGGGCTTACAAAATTCAATTTATCCACTTTTTTGTTAATTGCAGCAGCAATTATTGAATCCATGCTCCTCTCATAGACCACAGCGTCCACAAGTCCTTGGCGGCTCGCAAATTCTCCCTGATGAAGAAAAATGAAATCATCATTGATGAGGGAATCGATTCTTTGCGATGTCAGCTCACTGCGTTGCTGACAAATTCCATCGAGTATCACATTCCACATATTCCCGTATAAGGTGTCTAACTGAGCCCTTGCCGGCTCACTCATGCGCTCATTTATATAGGGTTCTACAGCAGATTTATATGTGCCGACTTTAACTACCTGAAATTGTACTCCTAATTTGTCAAAAAGACCTTTAAAAAAGGGAGTGGCACCTCCTAATCCTTTCAAACCTACAGCGCCTCCGGGATTAAGATACAATTTGTCTGCCACACTCGCGATATAGTAATCTCCCATCGCAAGCATATCTCCATAGGCAATTATCGGTTTTTTACTCTCTTTGAAATCCAAAAGAGCATTCCTGAGTGCATTCAAAGTAGCAGGAGCCGCCACTATTGAATTGCATTTAAGATATATGGCTTTTATATTTTTATTTTCCGCGGCTTCCCCTATGGCTGTGATAAGTTCTGTCAAAGACTGCTTTTTATCTATCGACCCCGAAATAATCGAACTATAATCAAAGTCAACAGGCATTGCAATTTCATCAAGTTCTCCCTGAAGATCGATAGTCAAGACACTGTCTTTGCTAACTTGGTTATTATTCGTCTGGGCAACTCCTAATTTAGCGATAACACCCACTGCAACCACAACGCATACAGCTCCGAACAACACGATAGCTATCCAGGCTCCTATAAATGAAGAGAGGGCGTTTAGAAAAAATTTCCTCAACATATTTCTTTTCTATTCTCTACTCTATTCCTTATTATTTACTACTAATTTCCTTGTGTAATCACCATCATTACTTCATTAGCCAAATCATTTGCCTTTTCAGCTGTGGCCGCCTCGCTATAAACTCTTATAATCGGTTCTGTATTGGATTTCCTGAGGTGAACCCATCCATCCTCAAAATCAATCTTTACCCCGTCGATATCAGTAATTTTCTCTCCTCTGAATTTTTCTTTCACATTATCAAGAATCTTGTCTACATCTATCTCAGGAGTTAACTCTACCTTATTTTTTACTATACAATAATCAGGATAACTCTTTTTAAGCTCACTCACTTTCTTACCTACTTTCGCAAGATGAGTAAGGAATAGTGCCACACCAACGAGGGCATCACGTCCATAATGCAATTCCGGATAAATCACTCCGCCGTTTCCTTCTCCTCCAATTATTGCCCCGGTTTCCTTCATTTTTTCAACCACATTCACTTCACCAACGGCAGAGGCTGAATAGTAACAACCATACTTATGAGTGACATCGGCTAAAGCCCTGGAACTGCTCAAATTGGAAACTGTGGAACCGGGTGTTTTTCCCAAAACATAATCGGCAACCGCTACAAGGGTGTATTCCTCCACAAACATCTCACCATTTTCCATCACAATAGCAAGTCGGTCGACATCAGGGTCCACTACAAATCCCACGTCTGCCTTTTCTTTTCTCATCAATTCTGAAATTTCAGTCAGATTCTGTGGTATTGGTTCCGGGTTATGAGCAAATTTACCTGTAGCTTCGCAATTGAGTTCTATGATATTTTTTACTCCGAGCGACTTCAAGAGGGCCGGCATGACTAATCCTCCAACAGAGTTAACGGCATCAATGGCTACTGTGAAATTAGCTTTCTCAATGGCATTTGTGTCCACGAGTTTAAGGTTCTTCACCAATTCGATATGGCGCATGGTCCATGTTTCATCCCGAAATTCTTTACCGAGTTGATCCACTTCGGCAAATCGGTAATCTTCCTTTTCCGCCGCTGCAATTATCTCTTTACCCTCTTTGTCACTCAAAAATTCTCCTTTGGAATTCAATAATTTAAGAGCGTTCCATTGACCGGGATTATGGCTCGCAGTTATAATTATACCGCCATCTGCTCCACATCCTGTGACAGCCACTTCTGTGGTAGGTGTAGTGGCAAGTCCAATATTTATCACATCAAGTCCCATAGCCATGAGTGTTCCAACTACCAGTTTCTCCACCATAGGGCCACTTACTCTGGCATCACGGCCAACGACTATTTTCCCGGCCTCAGGGTTCAGTTTCCGGATAAATTGAGCATAAGCAGCTGTAAATTTCACTATGTCAATCCCGGATAAACTTTCACCCGGATTGCCCCCTATAGTTCCTCTTATTCCTGATATCGATTTTATTAGTGCCATTTACTTCTTTTTCTCAAATATTTTTATAGCATTAATGCAAAAATAAAAATGACTAAATTATTATTGTGTCACAAATCAATAAATCGGTTTGAAATACTTGACATTAATGATATAGGGGATGCAATAACTCTGCTCTTCAGTGAATCCGTAATAGCTTTTCAACACCAGATTCACCTCCGAATTATAACCTACATATTGCAACGGCATCTGTATCCCTGTTCCCCATTTGGTGGTGGTTGACAAGTATGTATTTTTGTAGACAAAACTGGTTGTACCATTCGGCAGATATTCACTGTTGCCGGTCGGACCCGTGCTAATATCCTCATAAAGATCCTTTATACTCTCCCTTAAGAAACGGAAATAAACCAAATCCCCGTTTGATACCATTTCTTCAAAGTCAGCACTGACGACCTGCATATATACATAGCCCTCCTCATCAAGTTTATAAAAAGGCGCGTTCTCACCCCATACTTCTCCGTTTCCATCGACTGACTCGCATGTAACGATATCTTTATAGTCTTCCGGAAGTTCCAAAGCCACATTATGGTTTGATAAATACCAGTTGCAGGCACGTTCCTCCTCTCTAAGCAATTCCGAATAACTCTGAGTCTTGCTGCAACTTCCGAAAATGCTCACAGCCAAAAGACCTACCGAAATATAAGATAATATTTTATTTTTTCCTCTTTTTATCATTATTTCAAATATTTGTCAAATTCATCCATATTGGCAATTAGAATATTCCTACATTCCATAAGACTTCCATGAAATTCCGCTCCGGCCGCCTGAATATGTCCTCCGCCCCCATAAAGTTTTTTACATATTTCAGACACGGGGAAATCACGACAACTTCTTCCTGAAATCTTCACACAGTCCGGATCTTCCCTCATAAAGATGGAATAAATCATACCCCTTACCTCCAATGGACGGTTGACGAGTCCCTCAGTGTCTCCTTTTTCGTAAGAAAACTTTTTCAATTCCTCCTGATCAAGGGTAATTAATGCACATTTATGCTCCGGGAAAATCTCCATTTTCTGAGACAGTGCATAGGCCTCAAGTTTCAGACTGTTAAGACTGCGAGTATTCAATGCCTCTTTGATTATCCGGTCTTTATCCACATCCTTCTCCAACAATCGCATCAGAATGTCATATAAATCAGGATAATTCACATTCACAGTGAAATTACGCGTATCGGTTATAATACCTGCAAGGATACATGTGGCACAATCTTTATCGACCTTCTCATACAAACCCATTGCGGCTATAATGCGGAAAACCAGCTCACAAGTAGAAGACATACGGGGATATGAGAAAGTTAGTTCGGCGAAACTATCAGGTTCCGTGTGATGATCTATCAGGACTTTAGGTGCTGCAGCCCCCTGAATTAAAGGAGCCAAAGCATCTTGGCGTGAAGGGGTATTGAAATCACAACATATTATCAGGTCACTTTTCTCTACTGTAGTTTCACAAAATTCTTTATGACTTGTATAGACAGCAATTTCTTTGAAGCCGGGAAGAAAGGCAAGACTTTGCGGTGCTTTGTCGGGCACAACTACAGTAGCCTCTTTCCCCATACTGCGAAGTAAATGCCATAATCCCAATGTGCTGCCGATAGCATCGCCATCCGGTCGTACATGACATGTCAGAACCACCCGTTCACTTGAATCAAGCTTTTTGAGCAATTCCTTTGCCAGTCTTTTCTCTATTATTTTTTCCATCTCTTGAATTTGCAAATTTACGAAATTCCTACGCATTTCCCAACTCAATTTTCCGCTTATTTGGATATGAACCATTCCACCTTCAGAACGTTTAAATAATATATATGTTTTATTATTTTAAAAAATCTGATTATGAAAAAGTTAGCTTTATTATTATGTGGCATTGGAGCGTTAGCGTTTGTAAGTGCAAGTGCATCTGATTATGTAACCTCACAAAATGAACCTCAGGCACAGGAACAGTGTCAGCCTGCTCCTTGTTATCCCGACTCAACTTGCTATCAGCTTCCCTACAATCTACCTGCTGCCAATGTGCCTTGCACAACAGATACAATTTGCAACCCGGCTCCTTGCAATGTTGCGGCTCCTTGCTACACTCCAACACCTTGCACCACACCGGCTCCTGCACAGACTCAAAATACCTCATACAACGGTTGCTGCTGAAATTTAGCAGTTACTTGGGGATAACGAGATCTCAATCAAATAACCCAAGCAATCAACATCCTAAATGTTGACTGTTTGGGATGTTTTTTGCTTGTTTCGCACTTTTCAATTCCGGTAAGATGGATCGATAAGTAAAAAATTGACGTATACTTTTTTATTTTTGCAATTTCCCTTTTTCGCTATACAAAGGCACAGTAATTTTCTAAGTGTCTTAGGTGACTTTAATAATTTTTCCTAATTTTGCACAACCCTTAAAACTATATTTCAAATGGCAAAAGTCACCAAAGAAATGGCCCTGGAATACCATGAAGAAGGTAAGCCGGGCAAAATTGAGATAGTACCGACAAAACCTTATTCATCGCAGCGCGACCTCGCCTTAGCATATTCTCCTGGCGTCGCTTTCCCCTGTCTGGAAATTGAAAAAGATCCCGAAGATGCCTACCGCTACACCAACAAGGGTAACCTTGTGGGAGTTATAAGCAACGGTTCCGCTGTATTGGGTCTTGGGAATATCGGTGCACTCGCCGGTAAACCGGTTATGGAAGGTAAGGCCCTCCTTTTTAAGATATTTGCCGGTCTGGATGCTTTCGATATTGAAATCAATGAGAAAGATCCTGAAAAATTAATACAAATCGTAAAATCAATCACTCCTACTTTCGGTGGCATCAACCTTGAAGATATAAAGGCTCCGGAATGTTTCACTATCGAGAGACGCCTTAAAGAGGAATGTGAGATACCAATCATGCACGACGATCAACATGGCACGGCCATTATTTCCGGAGCCGGCCTCCTCAATGCCCTAATGATTCAAGGTAAAAAAATCGAGGATATTAAATTAGTGGTCAACGGTGCCGGGGCTGCCGCTATCAGTTGCACAAAACTTTATGTTGCTCTCGGTGTAAAAACTGAAAATGTAGTTATGTGCGATTCAAAGGGTGTGATACGTGCCGATCGTGAAGGGCTGAACGCAGAGAAGAAAATATTCGCCACCACCCGCGACCTTCATACCCTGGCAGAAGCCATGGTGGATGCCGATGTCTTCCTGGGTCTTAGTGTAAAAGGTGTGGTGACTCCTGAAATGATTAAGACAATGGCGCCTCGTCCCATTGTGTTTGCGCTTGCAAACCCTGATCCTGAAATTACTTATGATGAAGCCATTGAATCGCGACCCGACGTGATAGTTGCCACCGGGAGAAGCGATTATCCCAACCAGATCAATAATGTGATCGGGTTCCCATATATTTTCCGCGGGGCACTCGACTGCGGCGCCACAGCCATTAATGAAGACATGAAGATAGCGGCTGTGTATGCGATTGCCGATATTGCCCGTCTTCCTGTACCCGCAGTGGTCGATGAGGCATACGGTCGTAATAACATCAAATTCGGTCGCGATTATATACTTCCGAAACCCCTTGATCCCCGATTGCTTCTATGTGTAGCCCCGGCTGTGGCAGAAGCAGCAGCAAAATCGGGTATTGCCAAACGTCCCATCAAGAATTGGGATGATTATCAGGTGAAACTTCGCAAGATGATGGGCGACGACGGTAAGATGATGCGTCGTCTTGCAGAACTTGCACGCGAAGACAAGCGCAGAGTCGTGATATGCGAGGGCAATACCGACAATATGCTACGTGCTGCTGTCCGAGTTGCCAACGATGGAGTATGCCGTCCGGTAGTGCTTGGAAATGAAGAGATGATTGAAAAGCGGGCCAATCGACTTGGTCTTGATCTCTCGGGAGTGGAGATTGTCAATCCACGCCACGACCGCGAAGAAGTGACACGTCATCGTTATGCTTCAATACTTGCCGACAAGAAAGGTCGTCAGGGTTATACCTACGATCTAGCTCTTGAGAAAATGTACGACCGTTCCTACTTCGGCATCATGATGGTAGAGGCCGGAGATGCTGACTCCTGTTTAGTTGCTTCATATTCAGCAGGAGAAACCGTTGCTGTTGACCTGGCTTCTATTATTGGGATTCAGGATGGCTTCGATCATTTCGCAACCATGCATGTGCTCAATACCAGAAAAGGAACTTTTTTCATTGCCGATACTGCCGTGAATCCGGATGCCGACACAAAGGCCCTCGTAGACATTTCTCGTTTGGCCGACAAGGCTGTGAGATTCTTCGCCTCTGAACCGGTGATTGCAATGTTAAGTTACAGTAATTTCGGGTCCTCACAATCTCCCGAAGCTACCAAAGCAGCCGAAGCAGTCAAGATTCTCCACGAGAAATATCCCGAAATAAAGATTGATGGTGAAATGCAAGTGGATTTTGCATTGAGTACCAAGCGACGCGATGAGCGGTTCCCGTTCAATTATATCAAGGGTAAGAAGGTTAATACATTAGTGTTCCCAAATCTGACAGCTGCAAACGTCACCGGAAAATTCCTCCTCAGTATGGGTATCGGTTCTATCATAGGACCTATCCAGGTGGGTCTTAAAAAACCGGTCTACTTCGTCAACGGTAATGCCACAGAGAGTGAAATCTACGACCTCGTTACAATTTCGGCTGTTGAAGCAAGCCTCGTTCATAAGAAATAAGAACTGACAGCAACCCTGATACAAAAAAGATGCAGACTGATAAAATCTGCATCTTTTTTGTATGTTCTTATCTATTTTTAAGAGTTTACACTTCTCTTTTTATAGATTCTAAACCTTGTTTTATTCAGGGAGAGCTGAGTTGGTTTTGCGAACTGCCTCTGCGCTCTTGCGGAAAAGTTCTTTCTCCTCCTCATTGAGCGGCAATTCAATAATTTTCTTGATACCGCCTTTACCGAGCAGACAGGGCACTCCGATGCAAAGATCACTCTCGCCGTATTCACCCTCTACCAAAGCAGAGCAAGGGATGATGGCATCTTGATCGTGGATTACAGCTTCAGCCACTTCTGCTGCAGCAGCTCCCGGAGCATACCATGCAGAGGTGCCAAGAAGTTTTGTAAGTGTTGCACCTCCAACCATAGTATCTGCTACTATTTTGTCGAGCTGCTCGTCGCTTAGACATTCCTTAACGGGCACTCCTCTCAAAGTTGCAAATCTCTTAAGAGGTATCATGGTGGTGTCACCGTGACCGCCGATCACCATACCTTCCACTTCATTCGGATTGGCCTTCATCTCTTGACTGAGATAATATTTGAAGCGGCTGCTGTCGAGCGCACCACCCATACCGATGATACGATTTTTGGGCAATCCTGAAACCTTGTGGATCAAATAGGTCATAGTATCCATTGGGTTAGAAACGCAAATTATGACAGCATTGGGGCTATATTTCAACACGCTCTCTGTTACACTCTTCACAATCCCGGCATTCACTCCGATGAGCTCCTCGCGTGTCATACCGGGTTTCCTTGGGATACCGGAGGTAATGATCACGACGTCACTGTCCTTGGTTGCCTCATAATCACTTGTGACACCTTTGATGCGAGTATTCATATCCAGAAGGTTAGCTGTCTGCATCATGTCCATAGCCTTTCCTTCAGATACACCCTCTTTAATATCTATCATCACAACTTCATCGGCCACCCCACGGATAGCCAATACATTTGCGGCAGTGGCACCTACATTACCGGCACCTACAACTGTAATTTTTGACATAACTTTATTTATTATATGGTTTATTTACTACGTTTCCCTACCCAAGTCCAGCAGGAGGGTCTAATAGTGCAAAGATATTGATTTTTTCTTGAATTATGAAGAAAAATTCAAGGTTGGTTGTATCCTGAATTTATTTCTTTTTTTATTCCTCCAAAGGTTTCGGCCCTTCCCTTACAATCTCGGGAGTTTCACCGATACAGTCTATAATGGCAGAGGGCTGCAAGGAACCTTCCTCCCCTTTAATTATGAGGTCGATCTTGTTGTTGTAGGCTTCTTCGATCAGATCCGGATTTGTTCCAAAATCATCATCTTCAAACTTGATCGATGTTGACAACAAAGGATTTCCGAGTGCTTCCACTATTTTTCTGACAGCCTCATTATCAGGTATCCTTATTCCAACAATTTTCCTACCCTTAAAGGCCCTGGGAAGAGATGAAGAGGCCTTGAAGAGGAAAGTGAATGGTCCCGGCATGTTTTCTTTCATAAGTTTGAACGCATAATTATCAAACTTTGCATAATCCGACACCATCGAAATATCATTACAAAGTATCGACAGGTTAGTTTTCTCCGGGTTTATCCCTTTCAGACGACACACTTTCTCTATTGCCTTGGGGTTCAAGGCATCACAGGCTATAGCATAGAGAGTGTCGGTGGGAAGAATGATTACTCCACCATCTTTCAGCACTTCAACAGTGGCTTCGATCTGATTTTCGGCTATGTTGTCGTTGTAAATCCTTAATGTTTCCATTCTCTCTTCGTTTTTTATTGCAACTGTCTTCCAATGCACAACCGCAACAACCGTTTGAATCCTTGCTTTTGTTCTTCTTGACCAGTTTCCAGATTATCCAGCAACAAGCCGCCAATAGGGCTAAGCCAACCAACGAATACTGGATGATCATATCCGGTGAATATCCTTGTTCCGATCCGGTCATTTATCTTTTTTAGATGTTTTCTTACCCTGTTTCTTTTTTGGCTCTTCATTATGTTGGTCCGTGATGATACGTCGATCGCTTCCATCCTGCATCACCGATAACGTGATCTCAGTCACCATGGCTTTTATTTCGGATATGAAGTCCTCCGGACTATACTCTCCTTTCTCGATCTGACGCAGCTTTCCCTCCCAAATGCCGGTAAGTCTGGCACTTTTCAGCAGCTCTTCCTTAATCACAGTCATCAGATCTTTAGCCGCATCAGTAGCCTTAATTGATTTCCTCTCTTTCACGATATAGCCGCGTTTATAAAGTATTTCAATTATTGCAGCTCTTGTGGAGGGGCGTCCGATACCATTCGCTTTGAGAGCTTCTCTCAGATCTTCGTCGTTAACTGTGGCTCCGGCTGTCTCCATCGCTTTCAAGAGGGTTCCTTCGGTGTAATATTTCGGAGGCTGAGTGGTCTTTTTCACAAGTTTAGGTTCATGAGGTCCCGTTTCTCCCTTTGAGAATTCAGGAAGAATGGCTTCCTCCTCCTTATCATCTTTTTTATCATCATCTCCTCCGGTGTCATTGACATACACAGCCTTCCAGCCCAAGGATGTCACAGTGCGTCCGGTTGCTTTAAACCCATATTTATCACATTCTCCGGTAACTATAGTCTGCATAAATGTAAAATCCGGATAAAACACAGAAATAAATCTTTTGGCTATAATGTCAAATATTTTTAATTCCGTATCGGTCAGATTGGCCGGCAACGACTGACCGGTTGGAATGATGGCATGGTGGTCCGTGACCTTCGAATTGTCAAAAACTTTCTTGCTTTTGGCAAGTTTGTTCCCTCTCAACGGTTCAAGCAAATTTTGATAACGGCTTAGGGAGTTCAGGATATTCTTGCAATTTTTATAGACATCATCAGGGAGATAGGTGGTATCGACTCTGGGGTAAGTTGTCACTTTTTTTTCATACAACGACTGCACAGTCTTTAGAGTCTCTTCTGCTCCCAGATTTAATTTCCTGTTACATTCCACTTGCAATGAAGTGAGATCGAAAAGTCTTGGAGGAGCCTCTTTACCGGTTTTTTTTGTAATATCCTTAATAATGAACGGGAGATCCTTTATCTTTTGAATTATCTCATCCCCTTTTTCTCTCTTTTCGAATCTTTTCCCTGTGTAAGAAAAAAGTACATTCCTGTAGATCGTTTTGAGTTCCCAATAATCCTGAGGTACAAAATTCTCTATTTCCAACTGACGGTTAACCACCAGGGCCAAAGTAGGGGTCTGTACCCTACCGATGGATAATATCTGGCCTCGACCTCCATATTTCAAAGAATAAAGTCTTGTGGAATTTATTCCCAAAACCCAGTCTCCAATAGCACGACAGAGACCGGCCAGATAAAGACTTTCATAATGTTTCTCCGGTTTCAGGTTATTAAAGCCTTCCCGGATTGCATCATCCGTCATGGAGTTTATCCAGAGCCGTTTCACAGGTTTCTTACAACCTGCTTTCTGCATTACCCATCGCTGAATCAATTCACCCTCCTGGCCGGCATCACCGCAATTTATTATTTCGTCGCATTGCAAAATTAGCCGGGCTATGGTCTCGAATTGCTTTTTGTAAGTTTCATTGTCGATAAGCCGAATTCCAAAACGTGGCGGTATCATAGGAAGAGCCGACATAGTCCAGTGCTTCCAATTGGGAGTATAATCCGAGGGCTCCTTAAGACAACACAGATGGCCGAACGTCCAAGTGACACAATATCCGTTACCCTCTATATATCCATCATGACGTGAGGTTGCACCTAAGATCCTTGCAATATCGCGGCCTACACTCGGTTTCTCAGTGATACAAAGAATCATTTGTTTTCTTTATCGTTTTCAAGACCCAAAGGTTGTCCATGCTCAAGATCCTTCGCTTCTTCCCAGATCTTATCCATTTCAGCAAGGGTCATATCTTTCAGATTCTTACCCATATCTTTGGCCCTCGATTCAAGATATCCGAATCTTCTTATAAATTTACGGTTAGTCTTTTCAAGTGCATTCTCCGGATTCACGCCATAAAGACGAGCAGCATTAATCACAGCAAACATAAGGTCGCCAAACTCCTGCTCGAGTTTATCTTTATCGCCGCTCTTTATTTCTGCTTCCACTTCATCTGCCTCCTCTTTTACCTTTTGCCACACCTGTTCCCTCTCTTCCCAGTCAAAACCCACATTCGCCGCTTTTTCCTGAATACGGTTGGCTTTTATCAGCGATGGCAAGGATTTAGGCACTCCGGAAAGCACTGTCTTGTTGCCTCCCTTTTCCTTAAGTTTGATCTGCTCCCAATTCTTAGAAACTTCCTCCGGAGAATCTGCCGTCACATTGCCATATATATGTGGATGTCGGAAAATAAGCTTATCGGTCAAAGTATTACATACATCAGCGATATCAAACCGACCTTTTTCACTTGCAATCTTTGAATAAAAGCCAATGTGAAGCAATACATCTCCGAGTTCCTTCTTAATATTGTTAACGTCATCATCAAGGAGAGCATCCGTAAGTTCATAAACTTCCTCAATCGTATTAGCCCTTAAGGATTCATTAGTTTGCTTTGCGTCCCACGGACATTTCTCTCTCAAAGTGTCTAATACATTTAAAAACCTAAGGAATGCCTCGCTTTTTTCTTTCTCAGAATGCATCTTTAATATCTTTATATTTTAATGGGTTAGCTTTTCATAGCATTTTTTCCATTCATGAGGTTTTTTTATGAAAAACCCATAATCTGCCGTTTAAAACCCATTGGCAAAATTAATGAATTTTTTGCCAAAATTCTCCGGCCATTCATAATTTCACACTCCCTCACCTTATCCTTTCAAATTATTTTGGTAACTTTACAAGACAGTATGGAGAATTCCTGATCCCTTGAAACAAAATAATATCTTTTTATGGACCAGAACCACCTGAATGATCCTCAAAATAAAGTTCCGACTGATAAGCACCCATCTTTAAAACAGAGATGGGAGAAACTTCAGCAGAATAAATATTTTGCGATGGCCAAGAAGATTTTTGGTTACGTATTCAGGTATGGATTCCCATTAGCCGTTTCGGTTTGTCTCATACTTTGGTTGTTTCATAAAGTGAATTTCCATCAGGTGATGGATATCGTGCATCATGGCTGTAACTACCTTTACATAGGGATAATGATGGTTACAACAGCTATCGCTCTTATGATTCGTGGAGTGAGGTGGGGACTACAGTTGACGGCAGCAGGCGTCAAACCAATGACGACTTTCTGCGAATTCGTTACTTTATTCGGAGCTTACGCTCTCAATCTTGTTTTCCCTCAAATGGGAGAGGCGTGGAGATGTGTTTTCGTCAGTAAACGTCAGAAAGCCCCTCTTTCTACGGTAATAGGCACAGATATCGGAGATAGGTTTGTCGACTGGGTTATAATAATGATTCTTTTTATTATTGCTCTAATAGTAGCCCATCCCTTCATTATGGAATTTCTCAACCATTATGAGATAGGAAGAGAGGTGAAGAATGTGGTGTCAAACGCCACTCTATGGGTCTCCGTGGGAGGTAGTATTGCTTTCCTTGTGGCTATTCTTTATTTCTTCCGGTCAAAAAAATGGGTGCAATCTATTGTCCTAAATATAAAAAGGATGTGGCATGGATTTAGTATTATCTTCCACATGAAATTGTGGTGGCTTTATCTTCTACTATCTATCTTTACCTGGATTTGTTATTATATTGAAACTTATGTCTGTTTTTTCTCTTTCGACTACACTATGGCCCTGGTCAACCAGCCGGGCATGGCTTATGGACTTATCCCGGGTCTTGTGGCCTTTGTGTTCGGAGCCCTCTCAATGGGAATCCCGTCGAATGGAGGACTGGGACCCTGGAACCTTGCCATAATGTTCGCGCTCTCGCTCTTCGGTGTGAGTAACACTGAAGGAACTGCTTTCAGCATCGTTATGTGGTCATTCCAGGCAATGACCTATGTATTCCTCGGCCTGATTGCATTAGCTTATATAATGGTGACCGGACGGAAACTAAAAAAGGATTCCGAAACCACGATGGAATCGTCTACCACCCCTGAAACAAACCCAACCACCACAAACTAATTGCAAATTTGATTCTGAAATATATTCGAAAATTTAATGAGTATCCGGGAAAATCCCCAAACCTTAATTTTATGAGTGAACTTTTGAAAAGTTCTTCCCAATATTTGTTAACTCTCTGCTAAAGAGGAATTTTTCCCAAAATCCTCTCAAACAAGAAATTTTAATTTCTTAACGCCCCCCTTCATTTCTTTGAGTATTTAGAAGGATAAACGATAATGTTATAAATAACAAAGGAGGATATGCTTTCACACATCCTCCTTATTGATTTATATCTTCTAAGATCCGGATTACTTCTTGGCGATCTTCTTGTATCCGTATTGAGCATCCTTACCAAGCTCCTCTTCGATGCGGAGAAGCTGGTTGTATTTAGCCATACGGTCTGAACGGCTTGCAGAACCTGTCTTGATCTGCCCGGCGTTGGTAGCCACAGCAATGTCAGCGATAGTTGAGTCTTCAGTTTCGCCTGAACGGTGTGAAATAACTGCTGTATAGTTATTTCTCTGTGCCATTTCCACTGCACGTAGAGTCTCTGTAAGCGAACCGATCTGGTTAACTTTCACAAGGATAGAATTGGCACAACCCTCTGCGATACCTCTTTCAAGATATTTTACATTGGTCACGAAAAGGTCGTCACCTACAAGCTGGCAACGGTTGCCGATAAGATCTGTGAGGAGTTTCCAGCCTTCCCAGTCATTTTCTGCCATACCGTCTTCGATTGAATCGATAGGATATTTGTCGATAAGATCCTTCAGATATTCAGCCTGCTCTTTTGAAGTAAGCTTCTTTCCGTTTGGCTCTTTCACCTGGCCATCTTTGAGCTGATGATAGTCGTAGTAGCCATCCTGATAGAACTCAGATGAAGCCACGTCAAGACCGATTGTTACATCTTTTCCGGGCTCATATCCGGCTTGTTTGATAGCTTCCATGATAACGTTGAGGGCGTCTTCGGTGCCATCAAGTTTCGGGGCAAAACCACCTTCATCACCCACTGCAGTAGCGAGACCGCGTTTCTTGAGCACTGACTTCAAAGCGTGGAAAACTTCAGTACCCATTCTGATACCCTCCTTGAATGAAGGAGCACCAACCGGACGGATCATGAATTCCTGGAAGCAGATAGGAGCATCGGAGTGAGCGCCACCATTGATGATATTCATCATCGGAACGGGAAGAACATAGCTGTTAACGCCGCCGATATATTTGTAAAGCGGTTGACCGAGATAATCGGCTGCTGCCTTTGCCACTGCAAGAGATACACCAAGGATAGCGTTTGCTCCGAGATTGGATTTTGTTGATGTGCCGTCAAGTGCGATCATAGCTTCGTCTATAGCAATCTGATCCAGAGCATTCATCCCTTTGAGGGCTTTAGCTATCGGACCGTTGACATTTGCAACCGCTTTCTGCACACCTTTTCCGAGATAGCGACCCTTGTCTCCGTCACGAAGTTCAAGAGCTTCATTCTCGCCTGTGGAAGCTCCGGATGGAACCGCTGCCCTACCAAATGCGCCACTCTCAAGAATCACGTCAACCTCTACGGTTGGATTGCCACGGGAATCAAGCACCTCGCGGCCGATAATCTGTTCAATCTTCATTTCTTCAATTTTTATTGGGTAAGATTTTTATCTCTTCTTTAGATATGCTTAACTTTGAAGTTGTAAATCTATTTTTATATTATCTAAGGTTAAACAACTTCTTTGCAAAGATACAGATTAATACTCAAAATCACAATATTTTTCAGCCAATGCCGGAACTATCGGAAATAAGAAATTTGATCCTCAAACATCTCCCTTTTGTGCCCAATGAAGAGCAGGTTGCTCTTATTCAGGGATTAGCCTGGTTTATCGACCAAAGGTCCCCCCAAGAGGTGTTTGTTCTTAACGGATATGCCGGCACGGGTAAAACATCCATAATGGGCGCTCTGGTAAAGTCGCTTGCCGAAATTAAAAGAAAAGTTGTGGTCATGGCTCCTACGGGAAGGGCTGCTAAAGTGGCTGCTAAACTTGCATTCGGTCAGGCTTCAACTATCCATAAAAGACTTTTTCGAGGCAATTCATTAGATCCTGCAAACTCAGCGTTTTTCCTGGCACAGAATACTGAAACCGATACTATCTTCATAGTAGACGAAGCCTCTTTAATCACAGACGGTTCCACTCTTAATAATTCCCTGCTTCTACAGCTTATCAGATATGTCTACTCGGGATCGGGATGCAGCCTGATACTTGTAGGAGATTCTGCACAGTTGCCTCCGGTGGGCCAGGAGATTTCTTATGCAATGAATCCTGACCGCCTGCGACAGATAGGTCTAAACCCTTTATTCTTCACTTTGGAGCAACCGGTCCGTCAGGCTTCCGACAGTGGTATTCTCTTCAATGCCACTATAGCCCGTAGATTTCTTTTCGAAAACTATCCTATAGATCAATTCGCTCTCTATAAAAATGGATTCGAAGATGTGCGTATAATTGATCCCTCAGAAATGTTAGATGAGCTTTCATCTTCTTGGGCCCGTGTGGGAAAAGATGAGACTATTGTAATAACTCGATCAAACTTCAGGGCAAATATGATCAACAACACTATCCGGCGTTATCTCCTGGATGCAGAAAGTCCCCTGATGGCCGGTGAGAGAATAGTGATTTCAAAAAACGATTATTACTGGAGCCGAATCAATAAACTCAAAAATTTCCTGGCAAATGGCGAGATTGCCGAAGTAGTGAGGGTAGGTTCAAAGACTAAAAAATATGGGCGCTGGTTTGCAGAAACAGAGCTTCAAGTGCCCACTACCGGAGAGACAATTTCAGCCCAGATAATGCTAAGAAGCCTTGTGGCAGAGGGTCCCCAGATTCCTCGAGAGGAGATGGAGAGATTCTACAATAGGGTCTTGGCATCAACTGAAGGAGAACTATCAATCAAGATAAAGGCTGCACTTGAAGACCCTTATTACAACGCCCTCCAAGTAAAATATGGCTATTGTGTGACCTGCCACAAAGCCCAGGGAGGGCAATGGAAGCATGTTTATATCGACCTTGGTGGACTTCCGCCGGATTTCTCTCAGTCTGACTTCTTCCGTTGGCTCTATACTGCTATAACCCGTGCTACAGAGAGAATATATTTTATCAATTCTCCTTTCCCGGAAGAATAAAAAACCGCTGGATCAATTGCCTACAAATGACAATGATATTCAGGCCGTCTAAATGCAAAAAGTTTCCGATGAGAGTTAAGACTTAAAATTCGCTCGAAAAATGGAACTTTATCTTCGGGAAATCTGTCTGAGCCATCTGTAAAACATAGTTTGAATCGGCCATGAATACATCTCTACCCTCCTTATCCGTAGCCATGAACTGATGTTTTCTTTTCTTGAAAGCATCTAAAGCTGCCGGGTCATCGCTCTCTATCCAGCAGGCTTTATACATGCTCATCGGTTCCCATCGGCATTGAGCTCCGTATTCATGCAGAAGACGGTATTGAATCACCTCAAATTGGAGTTGACCTACAGTACCAATGATTTTCCGGCCATTGAAAGAGCTTGTAAACAGTTGAGCCACACCTTCATCCATCAGTTGTTTGATACCCTTGTCAAGCTGCTTGGCTTTCATGGGATCGGCATTCTCTATATATTTGAACATTTCCGGGGAAAATGAAGGTAATCCTTTGAAATGGATATTCTCTCCCGATGTAAGGGTATCCCCTATCTTGAAATTCCCGGTGTCAGGTATCCCCACGATGTCTCCCGGAAAAGCCTCTTCCACCACGCTCTTCTTCTGAGCCATGAATGCTGTAGGAGCAGCAAATTTCATAACCTTGTCGCTTCTCACGTGTTTATATCCCACATTCCTTTCGAATTTTCCCGAACAAACTTTCACAAATGCGATACAGGAACGATGATTGGGATCCATATTCGCATGAATCTTGAATACAAATCCGGAAAATCCCTCTTCATCGGGATTTATGGTTCTCTCTTCTGCAACAACAGGCTTGGGAGAGGGTGCTATCTTGACAAAACAATTCAGAAGCTCTTTGACTCCGAAAGTATTCAGAGCCGAGCCAAAGAAGACAGGAGCCACTTTCCCTTCAAGATATTCCTCCACATTAAACTCCGGATAAACTCCATCAATCAACTCAATATCTTCGCGAAGTTTCTCAGCGTCAGCATGTCCCACTAATTCATCCACCACAGGATTGTTTACATCGTCAATCTCGACACGTTCACTTATAGTCTGTTTGGAGGGAGTGAAAAGGTCAAGGCCATGTTCATAAAGATTGTAGACACCTTTGAACTTGGCTCCTATATTTATTGGCCAAGTGAGGGGGACAACCTTTATTTTCAGTTCATTTTCAAGTTCATCAAGGATATCGAACGGGTCTCGGCCCTCACGGTCGAGCTTATTTACAAAAATAATTACGGGAGTGTTTCTCATCCTGCATACTTCCATCAGTCTACGGGTCTGAGTCTCCACACCTTTAGCTACATCCACCACTATGATAACTGAATCAACTGCCGTCAGAGTCCTGAATGTGTCTTCCGCAAAATCCTGGTGACCCGGAGTGTCAAGGATATTTATCTTATATCCGTCATACTCGAATCCCATTACTGAGGTAGCTACTGATATACCCCTCTGCTTCTCTATCTCCATCCAGTCGGATGTAGCCGTTTTCTTTATCTTATTACTTTTAACAGCACCCGCAACATGAATTGCACCTCCGAAAAGCAAAAGTTTCTCAGTCAAGGTGGTCTTTCCGGCGTCAGGATGCGAAATAATTGCGAATGTCCTTCTCTTCTCTATCTCCTTCTTTAATTCTTCACTCATTTCAAATTAGTGTGTTAGAATGATCTTTTTCCGCATGTAACCTTGGTTTTTATTTCTCTGTCAGTTCAGATTTAGTTCGTTATTGTAATCCTGTTTATAGTACATCGCGAGCACTGCCAGGAACTTTGATATCTGAGCAGCTGCTTGTTTAGTTTCCTCAGAAATTTCCTTCCCCTGAAGTCGGAGCAAAAGGATACCGTAGAGAGCGTTGAAACAAGTCTCGATTTCTCCTGCCTTATTTTCTCCGGCTTTTGCCCTTAATTCCACAATAATGGGCAATGTGTGATAGAATTGAGCCGAATAAGAGGCAAACTTATCGTTGCCGAGAAGTTGTCGGTGGAGATCCTCCAATTGGATTATCACATTCTTGTTGATCTGGAGATGTCCTTTATCTGTCACCCCCTCCCGACGCATCATATCGATCAAGGATTCATACCAGTCTCTCATCTCCTTTCTCTGAGTATCGGAAAGATCCCTATATTGGTCGATAATAGTGGTCTGAATCTTATCGATGTCGAGTCTATTGGCCCTTATAAGATCCTCTATCTGCCACATATAAAGCAGATATTCCGCTATATTTTCTTTTTTCTTTACTGAAGCTGTGATCATCTTGTCAGAAATTACTTATAATCTTTTATACACCTCACAGAAAAGGCATCTGCTTTTGAAGAAGCTGCAGAGGGCGAAACTGTTATCATTTCTTTTCCTGTCTGGTCTTTCACTTGAAATGCCAGCACCGCCATTGCACCCCCGGCGATTGAAGATGAAGGTGCATTGCTCCAATAATTACCCCACAAACCGCTCATGCTACCCATAAGCATTGCATAAGAACCATCGAAACGGGCTGCTGCAGGGAAAAACAACGAGTTACCTTCATTAACTATAAAATGCCAGCCATAATTATAGTCATCCAGACTAATGATGCCGTCATCATTAATATCTTCTACATTGAAGTCTTCAAATGTCCAGGCATATCCACCGCTCTCTGTGAAAAAGGAGAATACATTTATGGGAGGTACACGCCAACCTGCTGGCGAAGGATCGTAACAAGTTTTTTCTCCTATGTAGATCGGAGTGTTTAATTTATCTTTTTCCTCACCACGCGGATTCCCCCATAAACTGTCGTCACTATTTTCAGGACTTAGCCAGTCTCTTGAAACCGAGAACTGGGAGTAATTGGAAAGGCATACTGTTGGATGAGAAATAGAATATTCCA
The DNA here is from genome assembly GCA_022509205.1 of Muribaculaceae bacterium. Classification (GTDB taxonomy): domain Bacteria; phylum Bacteroidota; class Bacteroidia; order Bacteroidales; family Muribaculaceae; genus Lepagella. Next base: position 44,057 of record JAFLTR010000002.1, read on the forward strand.
TTGTGTTGTTTTCATTGTTGGCCCAGTCAGAATTTGTTATTTCAATCTGATTCCCATTAATGTCATAAATAGGATGCCCTTTTGTGGATGTGTCGCCGGTTACAGTTGGAGAAGCCGGAAAAGGATCCTTCCTCCCCCATTGATATAACATTCCGTATGAATCAGCATCTCCGGGAGTGTTGTTCAGGGCTCCGATATTCATGTTCATTACTTCAAAACCGGTCTCCAAAGATACGGCTTCAATTCTTTCCACCGGCATCCAGATATGCCAGCTCCATTCTATCTCATTCTTATCGTTTAGAACTGCAATTACAGCGTTACCTTCTGCCTTGGTTACCTCAAATACAACATAAGGAGTATCGCCATCTTCTAACTCTACATATTTTATCAATCCCTTTTCAGTCTGCCACAATAATTCGGCCCTGACCGGGGATATCTCCGGAGGAACCGGCAAGCCCTCACCTAGATTAAACTGATTATCGGCCTTGAATTTGTAAGTTCCGGATTGTTGCACTATATAACAGTTCGCCATCTCATCCGCACTCAGATTTATAACCTCTGCGGATGGTTGCTCCTCAGGATCCTCTTTCGGATCATCAATTTCTTTATTGTTATTGTCGCATGAAAAAAAGAGAAGAAATCCTGATAAAATTGTAAAACTATAAAATATTTTTTTCATCTTTTTATAAGATTTTTCTTAATTCCTTAATTTAAGTTTAACAACATTTTCTACATGATGGGTATGGGGGAACATATCCACCGGCTGCACTTTCTCAACCTTATAGAGAGGATCAAGCAAAGCTATATCACGAGCCTGGGTGGCCGGATTACAGCTGACATAAACGATTATCTCAGGCTTGGCTTTTAAAATTACATCCACTACATCTTCATGCATTCCGGCTCGTGGCGGATCCACTATCATGACATCCGGATGGCCATGTTTTTCTATAAACTTTTCGTTTAAGACGTCCTTCATATCTCCGGCATAGAATTCCGTGTTACCGATACCGTTGATCTCAGAATTTATCCTTGCATCCTTCACGGCATCCTCCACGTATTCTATTCCAATCACCTTTTGTGCCTGTTTCGCCACAAAATTGGCGATTGTTCCTGTCCCGGTATATAAGTCATAGACAATCGGCTTCCTCTCCAAGGTTTTCCCTTCTGTCAATCCGGCAAATTCGGCCGTTGTGCAGTATAATTTTTCGGCTTGTCTTGAGTTTGTCTGATAGAAGGATTTAGCACTGATCCGGAATTTAAGATCTCCCATTTTTTCCTCAATATAGCCGGGGCCATGAAAAACATTGACTTCTTGATCTGCTATCGAATCGTTCACCTTACGGTTGATAACATAAACCAACGTTGTAATCTCCGGAAAGGTATTTTGAAGTTCTTTTAAGAAAGTTTCTATCCTTTCAATAGCATTTCCATTCTCATCTGCTGAATCTCCAAACACCACGCATACCATTAGTTCCCCGGTAGTAACCGGTCTTATCATTAGGGTTCTCAATAATCCCTTGTTTCCTTTGATATCATAAAAAGCAGTGGTGGAGTCTCCGAGTTCCGCCCTCTCCTCCAGTTCAAGACCTTTCTCATATATAAAGTTACGAATCCGGTCACCGATCGAATCTTGCAAGTGGCATTTCTTGATATGCAACACTTTGTCGAAAGAGCCCGGTATATGGAAACCCACTGCATTACTGCCCTCTTCCACCTCTTTCTCTCCTCGGATTTCCTCCCAGCTTCTCCATCTTTTATTGGAGAATGTATATTCCATTTTGTTACGGTATTTCCACGTCTCCTCGGAGCCAAGAGTCATCGGTATTTCAGGTAATTCCACTTTTGCAATTCTTTCAAGGGCATCTACAACCTGCTGACGCTTGAATTTCAATTGCTCATCGTATGGAAGATGCTGCCATTTGCAACCGCCACAGACTCCAAAATAGTCACACTTTGGAGTAATTCTCAAAGGTGAAGGGCTGACTATCTGAGTTATGCGTCCCTCGGCATAGCTATGTTTCTTCTTCTCTATCTTAACATCCACTATATCGCCGGGCGCTCCATAGGGGATAAATATAACAATCGGATTTTCATCGGTATCCTTTAATTTCACCTTTGCGATTGCCTTTCCCTCGGCAGCCACTCCCGTGATTTCGATGCCTTTCAATTCCGGTAAATCCTTTCGTTTTCTTCCCATATAATCTGTTTTCGGATGCAAATTTACTCATTTTATAAAAAATTTAAAAATGTTTCTGATTTAGAATCCCTCGCTCCCATTTCGTTAGAATTAGCTTATTGACCTGAATAAAAAATTTGTAAATTTGCCGGAAGAGGAAAATAGAACTTTCTATGACATTTACAATAATAAAATTATGACAGTTGCAGAACTCATCAATGAGGAAATGTCTTCTTTATATGATGCTAAACAGTCCGAGAATCTGAGTCGGTTCTTCAAGACCGGTAAAGGTCAATATGGCGAGGGAGATAAATTTCTTGGAATAAAAGTGCCTTTTACAAGAAGCGTTGTAAAGAAATATAGCAAGGTTGTCTCTTTGGAAGATATAGAAAATTTATTGGCTTCTCCATGGCATGAAATACGACTCGCAGGGTTTCTTCTTTTGCTGCAACTCTATAAAAGAAGTCTTAAAGAGAAAGACACGAAGAAAACGATTAACCTGGTGGATTTCTATCTTGCCAATATAGATAAAGGGAATAATTGGGATATGGTGGATCTTGTTTCGGAGTTTATTCTTGGAGACTGGATCTTAAGAAACCCCGGAAATGAAAAGATATTAATAAATTTAGCCGGGATGCAGGGATATCTTTGGCATCAAAGAGTAGCTATTGTTTCAACCCACTTGCTTATTAAAGCGGGAAAATTTGAAACGACTTTTCAAATAGCTGAAAAATTTCTGACCCATCCTCATGATCTCATACATAAAGCCACAGGGTGGATGCTTCGTGAAGTTGGCAAAAGAGGCGGGAGACAAGAACTAATAACTTTTCTTGAAAAATATAAATCTGATATGCCAAGAACTATGCTCCGTTATGCTATTGAGAAATTCTCTGAGGAGGAACGGAAATATTTTATGAGAAAGTGAACTTATGATATTCTCAGATAATGTAGTTGGAAGAGACATGGAATCGGCTGGTGAATGGAGAGGATGAATTTCAAGATGTTTGATGTTCCCCTTCCGATTTGATTGCAACCAAATTTTTTGGAAAAAGAATTAATTTTGCCAAACAAAAGAAATGATCATGGGAAAAACCTGCGGGAGAATTTTAGTTGTGGATGATAATTTGGGAGTAAGAAGGACTCTCAAGGTTATTTTGTCTCCTTACTTTGAAGAAATACATTCTATTGGATCTCCTACTGAAATTCTGTCTTCGATCGCTGAATATAAGCCTGATGTAGTTTTATTAGACATGAATTTTAAGGCAACTGTAAATTCCGGCAACGAAGGACTGTTTTATCTAAATGAAATTAAATCTAAATATCCTGGCATAGAGGTTGTGTTATTCACTGCTTACGGAGATATCCCTTTGGCAGTGGAAGGAATGAAAAAAGGTGCTTTCGATTTTATAGAGAAACCTTGGGATAACGAAAATCTGACTGAAACCCTGAAAAAAGCTGCAGCCAAAAGCCGATCGCAAAAGTCTTCTCCTTCCTCGGTTGATTCCATGTATTGGGGTAATTCTCCAAAAATTACTGAAATAAGGGAGGTCATAAATAAAGTTTCACCAACCGATATATCTATTTTGATTACCGGAGAAAACGGTGTCGGCAAGGATATTGCAGCTAAAGAGATCTTTTCAAGGAGCCTAAGAAAAGATAAGCCTTATATAGCGGTAGACATGGGTGCTATTACTGATTCATTACTCGAAAGCGAGCTTTTCGGACATGTGAGGGGCTCATTCACCGGTGCGGTCTCTGACCATAAAGGTAAATTTGAACAAGCCCAAGGTGGAACTTTATTTTTAGATGAAATTGGTAACCTGTCTTTGCCATCGCAAGCAAAACTTTTAAGAGCCATTCAAAATAGAGTAATCACAAAAGTCGGTGGAGACAAGGAAATACACGTTGATGTCAGAATAATCAGTGCAACAAACAAGGATTTGAAGAAAGAAGTTGCAGAAGGTCGGTTTCGCGAAGACTTGTTCTATAGACTTGCAGGATTTCAAATTGAAATGCCTGCATTAAGGGAAAGGAAGGAGGATATAATCGGGTTGGCAGATCATTTTCTTGAAATCTATTCAAAGAAATATCATAAGAACATTGAAAGTATAGAGATGGAAGCGCTGCTTTATCTGAAAGAACATCATTGGCCCGGAAATATCCGACAAATGAAGCAGTTGATAGAGAAAGCTGTGATCTTCGCCGATGGAGACTCCTTGAAAATAGGAGATTTGAAAGCGGGCATATCTCCGGTCTATGAAAATGAAAAATCTCAGGATGAGAAAGAAATGATTGTAGAAGCATTATCCAAGACCGGAAGAAATATCAGCAAGGCTGCGAAGCTTCTTAATATGAGCCGACCTACCCTATATTCCAAAATGAATAAATATAATCTTTGATGAATACCTGGATTTGGATAGCCATTGTGGCGGGAGTAGCTATAATCACAATTTTTGTTACTATAGCTATGATCAAACACAAGACAGTCAGGAAAATCAATTATATGTTTGATGCCTTTGAGGATGGAGAAACCAATTTCAAATTCAGAGAGAAAGGCAACTTAAACAAATCGTTGAACAGATTAAGGGGAATTTTTGAAAAGCAAAAGATTGCAAACGAACAAGAATCATGGACTAAACTTACCCGAGTTCTTACTCATGAAATCATGAATACGCTGGCTCCGGTCGTCAGCCTGACTGATTCCTTAAACAGAAATGAAAAAATTCTTGAAGATGAAGTTCTGAAAGAAAGTCTTGATATAATTTCGGACTCATCGCACCACCTGATAGAATTTGTTAACACATATCGTCAGATAACGGGGATTGCCCGACCCGTAAGACAAAGAATAGATCTTAAGAAAGTCATAGAGAAAACTATAAAACTGCATGAACAGTTGCTTTCAGAGAAGAATGTTGAAACACTGACCGAATTTCCTGAAGAAGAAATTATAGTGTATGCAGATGAAATGCAACTGACTCAAGTGTGTCAGAATTTAATCAAGAATGCCTGGCAAGCGGATGCTTGCAATATTGAATTTCATTTAAAAAGATTGTCAGACGATTCTATAGTTTTATGGGTAAAAAATGATGGGCATCCGATACCTCTTGAGGCGCAGGAGCAAATCTTCATACCATTCTACACAACTAAAGAAGATGGCACAGGTATAGGTTTAAGCGTTTGCCGACAAATTATGAGATATCATAAAGGATCTATCGACTTATTGCGCAGTAATTCCACAGAAACCATCTTTGAGCTCTCTTTTATTTGAATCTGATTAAATGTAGTGGGTCTGGCTCCGGCATTATAAGTCAAAAATATAGAGCCTGAACTCATCAACTCATAAATATATGCAAATAGATGTACGATGTCGGTCATTTGTCCGATATCGTACATTCTTTATTTTTAACTATATCCTGATAATTAAACGATTACATTATTGGCACGCTCATTGTATCCATAATGTTAAAAATGACCATAAGTATCAGGCAAATTAAAATGGATAGAGAATTAACAAAAGAGGAAAAGCGGAAAGAGTCATGGAAACTTTATCTAAGAATAGGGAGTGGCGTATTATTACTCGCCGTTATTATAATCTGTTTCTCCTTTTTTCTTGATGACAGTATCGATCAAAAAAATATTCGCACGGCAATAGCAGAAAAGGCTACATTGGAAAGCAGCGTATCGGCTACAGGAAAAATTGTACCACTTTATGAACAAACTATTGTTTCACCGGTGGCTACCAGAATTCTTGAAGTATACTGCGATGAAGGGGACTCTGTGGTGTCAGGCCAATCGTTATTAAGACTTGATCTTGAGTCTGCGGAAACAGAAAGGAGAAAATTAGCTGATGAAGTTTCCATGAAAAAAATAGAATTAGAACAGACTTCCCTTAATACTGAAACTTATCTCACAGACCTCGAAATGAAAATCAAGACTAAGGAGATGGCTGTAGACCATCTGAAAGCGGAAGTGGAAAATGAGAAAAGGCTTGACAGTATCGGTAGTGGCACCGGCGACAAAATACGCGAGGCAGAACTTGCATACTCTACAGCTCAATTGGAACTCAGGCAATTAAAAACTCAATTAATGAATGAAAAGAAAACACATGCAGCTATTTATAGGAGCAAACAATTGGAAGAAAGCATTTCTCAAAGAAATCTTCTTGAAATGGAACGCACTCTGGATGATGCTAAGGTCAAGGCGCCTAAAACCGGAACAGTGACCTATCTTAACAAAACTTTAGGCACAAGTATTGGCGCAGGAGAAAGGCTTGCGGTGGTTTCAGATCTTTCCCATTTTAAAATTTCGGCAGAAATTTCAGAAGGTAATGCGCCTAAAATCTCGATTGGTTCTGCTGTCAAGATAAGATTCAATAAAAATACTTTAGAAGGTCATATCAGTAGTATTTCCCCGCAAAGTCAAAATGGAATGGTGGAATTTAACATTCTTTTAAATGATGACAGCGATAAGAGATTAAGATCAGGACTGAGAACCGAGTTAAATGTTGTCTATGATATTCACGATGATATTGTTAGAATACCGAACGGACAATTTTTTCAAGGTCCCGGCATCTATTCAATGTTTGTTAAGATATCACCCGATAAACTGGAAAGGCGTTCCGTAACACTTGGAGACAGTAATTTTGATTTTGTAGAAGTGAAAAGCGGCATAAATCCCGGAGAAGAGGTAGTAATCACAGACATGTCTGATTATAAAGCGAAAAAGACTCTCACATTAAAATAAGTAGTAAACCTACTTAGGTTTGGATAAAATATATGGAATTTAATTTTTAACAACTGCTTAGACAAATAATCATCAATTTATATGGAAATAATCAAACTACAAGATGTAGCCAAAGTCTATCGAACTAAGGAAATAGAGACGTTGGCCCTTGAAAATGTAAATCTGGAGATACGAAAAGGTGAATTCGTAAGCATAATGGGACCCTCTGGTTGTGGTAAATCTACCCTTCTCAATATCATCGGTCTTCTTGACAATCCCACCTCCGGTGAAGTCAGAATATTGGATGAATTAACCGTTTCTTTAAACGATTCCAAACTTTCCGCTTTCCGTAACGAAAATATCGGTTTTGTTTTTCAGAGTTTCCATCTTATTCCCTCTCTTAATGTCACGGAGAATGTTGCTCTTCCGTTGATCTACAGGTCCGGATTATCACATAAAGAGCGCATCAGAAAAATCGAAGAAGTTCTGACCCGGCTTGGATTGAGCCACAGAATGCGTCATTTCCCCTCTCAACTTTCAGGAGGTCAATGCCAACGAGTAGCTATTGCAAGAGCTATCGTGGGAGATCCCAAAATAATACTTGCCGACGAGCCTACAGGTAATCTTGATTCCAAAATGGGTCAGGAAGTTATGGATATTCTCCATCAGCTAAATAAAGAAGATGGGAAAACTATCGTTATGGTGACTCATAATGAACATCAGGCCCGAGAAACCGACCGCATCATCAGATTTTTTGATGGGCGCCAAGTGGGCTAAACTTTAAGGGTATCACAACTTCTTAAGCTAAAATTTTCCCAATCATGAACTATATAAAACAATTATTATATGAACTCCGGAATCAGAAGCTGGTGACTTGGGTCAGTATTTCCGGGACAGCTCTTGCAATCTTCCTTATTATGGCCACTTTCATGGCAGATAAAATAACCAATGTCAGTATAGCTCCCGAATCAAACCGTGACAGGATCTTAAAAGGTCAGAACATTGATTTCCATTCTCAAGACGGTTCCAGCGGTAGCGGGTGGGGCATAGATTATAATCTGGCTAAGAGACTCTACGAAAATCTCGATGGGGTGGAAAGATTATCCTTTATCGCTTATACCTGGAATCCGTATGATGTGGGATTGCCAAAACAAAACACCATTACTGCCCAGGGCCTGGAAGTGGATGATGAATTCTGGAAGATATATGACTACAAATTTATTTCAGGATCGCCATTTGAGAAAGCCGAAATTGAAGCAGAAAAAAATTTAGCCATCATAACAGAAAGCACGGCACGTGATCTTTTTAAAGAAACCGATGTGGCAGGAAGAGATATCGATATTGATGGACAACCCTACCAAATCAAAGGTGTGGTGGAAGATTCTTTTCCATTGCTTCCGGATGGCACAGTCAAGGTTTTCACCAATTTTTCAAAAAAAGGGTTTGAAACAAGTTTTGGTGACGGTTTTTTTGGTAAAAGCTCAGTGAGACTATTGCTCGAACCCGGTGTTGATCCTGAAAAGGTGAAACAACAGGTTGAAAAGAGATATGCAGATATCAACAGAGAGATTGCTCCGGAAGGAAATGAATTGAAATATCACATGCAACCCTATACCTCTGCTGAGATGAGTTCCGGATCTTTTGGAAGTAACAATGATCCACAACTCAAATACAAAACGCGACTGAAAGCCCTTATCTATATCATTCTTCTTTTGTTGCCTGCCATCAATCTTAGCAGCATGACTCAAAGCCGGCTTCAAAAAAGAATCTCGGAAATTGGTGTCAGAAGAGCCTTTGGGGCGAAAAGGAGGGTTATAATCTTCCAAATTTTCACAGAAAATCTAATTTTATCTTTTGTAGGAGGAGTGATAGGATTAGGATTAAGCTTGATCTTTATTGCATTTCTAAGCGGTTATTTTGTTTCCGTGACAGATTTAGATTTTAACGCAATAACCACATTCAATCTCTCACCGGTGATCTGGCAAATTTTTGATTTCTCAGTTTTCTTCATAGCCTTCGGGTCCTGCTTCGTTTTAAATCTTCTTAGTGCTTTTGTACCAGCCTGGAGAGCCTCGGCTGTAGAGCCCGCAGTAGCTATTTCAAAAACCCGTTAATCTAAAAAATATGAAAAGAGCATTGTTGAGCCAGATGGCTCATGAATGGAAAAACAATATATGGCTGATAATCGAACTTGCCATTGTAACTTTGGCTATTTGGGCTATCATGACTTTGCTTTGGGTGTTATGTAAGGGCCTAACACAGCCATTAGGGTTCAACCCTACGGATGTTTATACTCTTGATGTAAAAAGTGTGCCGGAATCAAGCCCATATTTTCTTGCCGATTATAAAGATAAATATTTTGAAGACAGAAATAAGCTCATAGAAAGGCTTAGAAACAACCCACATGTGGAAGCAGTGAGCCTTCACAACAATTTTGCTCCATTTGAATATAATTACAGCGGCAATTTCTTCGAAGTAGAAGGTTGGATTCCTGAATCTATCGGATACACGGGTAATGTCAGAAGAGCGGAACCCGAAATTGTCAGGATTTTGGATATAAAAAGCACCACGGGAAAATCTCAGGATCAACTAATAGGCATGTTACAAAGAGGAGAAGTATTGATTTCTCATAATCGTGGTGTCGAGCAAAAAATGGGTCCGATTGAAAATATCATAGGGAAAAAAATTTATCCTTATCAGGAAGAGGAAAAAGGGAAAAGAATCGGTGATGTGGTGGATAGAGTCAGAAGAAGCGACTATGAATATGAAGATAGAGGAGTATTGATTGTGCCAATCGATCCTGTTACGGAATGGGGTGACATTATTTTGAAATTAAAATCGGGTCAAATCCAAGATTTCATTAATGATTTCAATTCCGACCCTTCTCTTTCTCATCTCCGAAACATCTACCTGTCGAATTTGAAAAGCCTTGAAAAGAAAGGAGAAGCTTTAAATAAAGAAATTGAAATCAACATACGATTGATGGTTGCCATTTCTTTCTTCCTTTTGGTGACAATATTCCTTGGTCTTCTGGGATCATTCTGGTTCCGAGTGCAGCAAAGGGTCAGTGAATTTGCAATTCGTAAAACATTCGGAGCCAAAGATTCCGAATTGTTCCGAAGGATTCTGGGAGAAGGTCTGTTGCTTTTAGTAGCTTCCTTGTTGCTTGTTTCAGCCTGTGTATGGCCTTTTATTAAAAAATTGTCTGACTATACCGGTGAGGATTGGTGGGTGTTCATTGCATTCGAAGGTATCGTGACCGGGGTCATGGCCATAGGGATTATCCTGAGCCTTTCCTATCCTGCCTGGAGAGCCATGAAGATAGAACCCGCCATTGCCGTTAAAGAGGAATAATTGTAGATTAATCAACTTCAATTGCAATCCAAAAATAATGCGAATCATTAAAATTCTCATATTAATTTATATTTGTTTGTCATGCAAGGGAGTAATGAGGGCGGAGAGCCGGGCTCTCCCCCTCTCTCTCCAAGATGCAATGGCGCGGGCTCGTACTAACAGTGTAGATGCTGAGGTTGCCTTAAATCAATTAAAAAGCGCTTATTGGTCATATCGCTCATATAAGGCAGAATTATTGCCCGAACTTTCCCTTTCCGCAACTGTGCCATCCTACCATAAACAATACAGTCCTTACATGGATGATACTGGAAGTTATACATTTGTCGCCAATAATTTCCTTCAACTTAACGGTGAATTATCCATTACTCAAAATATATGGTTGACAGGCGGCCAATTATCCGTAAACTCTTCCTTGGATTTTTATAGGCAGTTAGGGAAAGGCGCCTTCAATCAGTTTATGTCAATACCGGTTGCTTTGACACTTTCACAACCAATTTTCGGAGTGAACAATATCAAATGGGACAGAAAAATCGAACCTGTCAGATATGAGGAAGCCAAGGCTGAATTCCTTAGCGCTACAGAAAATGTGGCCCTCTTGGCAATTCAGTATTACTTTTCTTTTCTTTTAGCAAAGGAGAATCTCTCGATTGCAAGGAAGAATCTTGAAAGCGCAGAAAAACTATATGAAGTGGCCCTTGAAAAGAGGGAAATGGGAAGAATTAGCAAGAATGATCTTTTACAGATGGAACTGAATCTTCTGGATTCCCGCACGGAGGTGACAGATTGTGAAAGTAACTATAAGAGCAGCATGTTTCAACTCACTACATTCCTTGATTTTGATGAAGGAACAGACATAAGTGCCACAGTACCGGAAGACGTGCCCTTTGTGGAAATAAATTATGACGACGCTCTTAATAAAGCGGAAACAAATAATAGTTTCTCAAAAAATATGATGCGGATTCAGCTGGAAGCCGACTATGCAGTGGCTCAGGCCAAGGGATCGCAACGTGAGATCAATCTTTTTGCTCAGGTGGGATACACGGGCACCGATCATTATTTAAGTGGAAGTTACAGCAATCTAAAAAGCAATCAGATTGTGCAGATCGGTTTTGAGATTCCTCTTGTCGATTGGGGTCGACGAAAAGGACAGGTTAAGGTAGCCGAAAGTAATCGTAAACTTGTGGAAAGTCGAGTGAGGCAAGAGACAATGAATTTCCGGCAAAATCTTTTCATCCTGATAGAAAGATACTCCAATCAGTTGCAACAACTTCAGATTGCAAGGCGGGCAGATGAAATTGCTCAAAAAAGATATGCCACTAATGAGGAGACATTCTTGATCGGCAAGATTTCTACTCTTGATTTGAATGATTCCCGATTGAAAAAAGATGAAGCACGACGTAATTTTGTAAATGAACTTTATCTGTTCTGGTATTATTTTTATCAGATCCGAAGTCTGACTCTGTGGGATTATGCCCTAAACACTCCCATCGAAACCGATATAGAAGCTTTTGTAAAATAAATTTGTTAATTTTGGATTATGATATTGATAATCGATGATGATGAGGCCATCAGACTTTCCTTAGGGTTCCTGCTTAAAAAAGCCGGATATGAATGTGACATGGCAAGTAATCCTGACGAGGCTTTACAAAAAGTGAGGCAACGTGAGTATGAACTCATCCTTATGGATATGAATTTTAGCCGGGACACAAGCGGCAGAGAGGGGCTGGAACTTTTAATGAAAACAAAAATATTCCGTCCTGAAAGTCCGGTGATTTTAATAACGGCATGGGGCAGCATAGACCTGGCAGTAGAAGGCATGAGGGCCGGGGCATACGATTTCATCACTAAACCTTGGCATAATCTTATGCTCCTTCAGCGAATTGAAACGGCAATTAAGTTAAATGCCACCCGACAGGAGGAGCCAACGGCTGCCGGCTTTGACAGATCCGGCATAATCGGCAACAACCAAGCTTTAATCGAACTGTTATCCACAGTAGAAAAAATATCACCTACTGATGCTCCTGTACTTATTTTAGGGGAAAACGGCACAGGGAAAGAACTTATCGCGAATGCCATCCATAAAAATAGTAAACGCAAGGAAAACCCATTTGTAATGGTAAATCTCGGGGGCATTTCCAGATCTTTGTTCGAGAGTGAAATGTTCGGTCACGTAAAGGGTGCTTTCACGGGTGCCACAACTTCCAGAAAAGGCAGATTTGAAGTTGCCGACAAAGGAACTATTTTTCTTGATGAAATAGGAGATCTTGATTTGGGAAGTCAGGTGAAACTTCTCAGGGTCTTACAGGAACATAAATTTGAACCTTTAGGTCAGAGCGTTACTAAAAAAGTGGATATAAGAGTGATTTCCGCCACTAATGCCGATATTCCTCAAATGGTGACCGACAAATCTTTTCGCGAAGATTTGTTCTATCGTATAAATCTTATCACCCTTAGAATCCCTCCGCTTCGAGACAGAAGGGACGACATACCTCTATTGGTTAGACATTTCATCCGGCAGGCGGCTCATGCTAATGGACTGGAAGTCCCTGAAATCAAATCCGAAGCTATTGAATTTCTATGCAGGCTCCCCTATCCGGGTAATATACGGGAGTTGAAGAATATAATAGAAAGAGCCGTGATAACCGGTGGCACTCAATTAGATAAGAGTGATTTTTCAAATTTTATTTTAAATACCGACACCCCTCCATTAGCCTCCACACCTACAAATCTTGAAGAAATTGAAAAGAAAGCGTTGCAAGAAGCGATGGAAAAATCTAATGGTAATTATACTCAGGCTGCCAGGATTTTAGGAGTGACCCGTCAGAGCCTTTATCGAAAACTTGAAAAACATGGCTTGAAATGAGATTTTCTTTCAGTTTCCTGATATTGTCTTTGTGTTTCCTGGCATTTGTGGTGATGGCTATAGTCGGAGACATCCCTTATTGGGCATGGTTTATTCCCACCGGCATAGGCATAATGTCAACCCTTACTGTCTTTAGAGGCACTTATCTTCCTCAAAGCGCTGTGACACGCGGCATGGAATTGATACAGTCACAAGATTACAACAATAGGCTTGTGAAAGTGGGCGAACCAAGTGCAGATAGAATCGTGGAGCTATTCAACTCTCTGATTGACAAACTTCGGGCCGAAAGATTATTAAACCGAGAGCAGGAAGGTCTTCTCACTTTGCTCATAGAGGCTTCTCCCATGGGAGTGGTAATGCTGGATTTCGACAACAGGATCTCTATGGTGAACAAATCTTTCTTGAAAATATTCGGTGTAATGAAAGCGGAAGAAATAGAAGGAAAGAAAATTAACGAACTCCATTATGATCTGATAGATAGAGCCATTACAGTGCCTCTTGGCAAATCTGAAATAATCCGCGAAAACAGTTTCAAAATTTATCGGGTGTATCATCTGAATTTCCTGCAAGAAGGATTTAAGAGAGAGTTCTATCTCTTGGAAAGTCTTACAGATGAAATTATGAAAGCCGAGAAGGCTTCTTATGAAAAAGTGATCAGAACAATTTCCCATGAAATCAATAACACTATGGGAGGAGTACGCTCTGTGCTTGAAGTTATCGGAGATAGCAGTGAGGACCCTGAAATAAAGAAGGTTGTTGAAAGTTGTGACCGACGGTGTGAAAATATGGGAAATTTCATTCGCGAATATGCAGAAGTAGTGAAATTACCCTCCCCCGTGAAGAAATCAATAGATCTACAACAGGAAATACAGGCCATGCTGCCTTTTCTTCAGCATCTCGTTCCTGAGAATGTTAGCTTAATCTTCCGCCAAAAACCATCTTCTTTTAAAATCGATGGTGATTCCGCTCTATTGCAACAGGTGTTGCTCAATATTGTAAAGAATGCCATTGAAAGTATCGAGGGAACCGGTTTTATTGAAATTGAAGTTTTTGAAGATAATCATAATATAGTGTTGCAAATATCCAATAATGGACTTCCCATTGACAATGATATTGCAAATCATCTCTTCACTCCTTTTTTCACCACAAAACCTGAAGGGAAAGGGATTGGACTAACTTTAGTAAGAGATGTCTTGACAAACCATTCCGCCGACTATTCTCTTTCAACCGATTCAGACGGAATAACAAGATTTACCATTACATTCAGGAATTAGGATATTTTCAAAGGTCTTATTCTGATAAAAACCAACCGAAAGTGTAAAGAATGTAAAGTAGACACTTTACAAAAGTGTAAAGACTTTACACTTTTAAAATATGTAAAATTATATTAAATCATTGATAGTCAACATTATACAATTTTTGGCGCGCTCATTGTTATAGTTGAGGGTGTAAAATTGATAAAATGTTGAAAAAAATAACAGTTTTCTTCTATGCATGTGCTCTGGCTCTGTCATCTCAAATGACAGGGTCGGAGCCTTTGACTCTCCATGACTGCATGAGATATGCCATTTCAAGGTCAACAAAAATTAAGATTCAGAAAGCTGTCATTTCTGATAAAAGGCTTGAAATACGTGACGCAGTTTTAAGTGCTTTCACACCGGCTATCTCTGCATCGACTTATGCATACTATAATTTTGGCAGGAGTATTGACCCACAAACCAATACTTATTTCAATCAGACCTCATTTCATAACAACTATTCTCTCTCAGCTTATATAGATCTGTTTGATGGGTTAACCGCCGTAAATAATATCAGGATTTCCAAAACCGGACTTTTAATCTCGCAATCGCAAGAAAAACAAGTGGAAGCTGATATTTGTCTTGCTGTAATGGAAGCATATTATAATGTTGTCTATTATTACAGGCTGCGTGAAGTGTATGAGAATCTTGTCGAGGATGCCTCGCAGGCTTTATCACTTGCCCGACGACAAGAGGCTTTGGGAGTAAAAGGATATGCCGATGTTATCCAGATGGAGGCAGACTTGGCTGACAGAAAGTTCGACCTTATCTCCACTGAAAATATGGCCAACGACCAATTCATGACTCTAAAAGCACTTATGTTTTGGGATGAAGCGGAGGAATTGATGGTGGATTATACCCTACCCTCTTTTGTTGAAGAAAGTTTCGATGCTGAAATGATAACGTTGTTAGCCATGGATAATAATCCGGAGGTGAAGATGGCTACCTTGAACGTTGAAAATTCCGGAAGGGAATTAAGGGTGGCGAAGTGGTCATTACTCCCATCTATCACTTTATATGGGGGATGGAACACAAGTTTTTACACATATTCCGGATATCATTCCCCCTCTTATAGCAATCAGTTTCGAAACAATATGGGAGAATATGTTGAATTAGGTTTGACAGTGCCTCTTTACAATAGGTTAAAGGGAGTAACAAATATTCAAAAGAAAAAAAATGCCTATAACAATGCCCGTCTGGAACTTGAACAGAAAAAGATAGATATAGAAATTGAAGTGAAAAGAGCCATACAGGATTGTGAGGGGGCTATGACTGCTTACACTCAGTCTTTGAAGAAATCTTCTCTACAAGAGGAAGCTTTCAAATTAAATCAAAAGAAACTGGAACAGGGGTTGATTTCTCCTCTTGAATTCCGGATAGCCAACAACAATTATCTGAAAGCAAAATCCGATGAGATGAATTCTCTTTTTAAATATCTCATTAAACAAGCGGTTGTGAAATACTATAGCGGCATAGAATATATTAATCAAAGTCTCCTCTAAATCTCCTTCAAAGGGGAGAGACTTGAAGTTCTTCTAATAGTTACCGACTTCAATCTCTTCTCCTCTTTGGGGAGGGCAACGGAGATGTTCATCAAGTTTATCATTATGGATAAGGAATTGCCGAAAATAACAGGATGGCGAAGAGCAGTTACCAAGAAAGCTATACCCTGGTGGTGTGGAGGAATCGCGATAATTGCAATTGTAGTTCTTTTAGCCACAACATCTTCCAACAGTATGAGAGTCGACAGGGCGAATCTCACTACAGCAACTGTTGAGAAAGGTGAATTTAATGATTATACCAGGATTTCCGGAAATGTCCAGCCTTTGGTTTCGGTGCAATTGTCACCCCACGAAGGTGGAATTGTTCAGGAAATATTGATAGAAGAGGGTTCTCAAGTAAAGACCGGAGATCCTATTTTGATTTTATCAAATGACAATCTCGACTTGCAAATTTTAAATGCAGAGGCTGAACTGGCTGAAAAAGAAAATATTCTCCGCAACACCATGATCCAAATGGAACAACAGAAACTATCCGTGAGGCAGGAGGAACTGCAGTTGTCTACAGAAGTTAAAAGGAATCTTCGTAATTTTAGACAGCAGGAGGCATTATTCAAAGAGAAATTGATTCCTAAAGAAGATTACCTTAAAGCCAAAGAGGATTATGAGCTCGCTGAAAAAAGATTTCAACTGATAAAAGAAAGGTCGGCTCAGGATTCACTTTATCGAAGTGTTGAAATCCGGCAGATGCGACAAAGCCTTGAAAACATGCGGATGAATATGGAAATGATAAGAGGAAGAAAAGAGAAACTTATTGTCAGGGCTCCAATCGATGGAGAATTGGGATTACTTGATGTGAATTTAGGTCAGTCAGTGGCTGAAGGATCAATGATCGGTCAGATAAATTCCATGGATAGTTATAAACTTGAAACCAAGATAGACGAGCATTATATCGATCGGATTGTCCCGGGATTAATAGCTAATTTCGACAGGCAGGGGAAACAGTTTGAAGTAGTATTGAGAAAAGTTTACCCGGAAGTTAGGGAAGGTAAGTTCCAGGCTGATTTCAAATTTGAAGAAGAACGTCCAGAGAATTTGAGACGCGGACAAACCTATTATCTTGATCTTCAATTAGGTCAACCTGAAGAAGCAGTTATAATACCACGAGGCTCTTTCTACCAGAAAACAGGAGGGAGATGGATCTACGTGCTTGATAAAAATGGGAATAAAGCAACAAGGCGGGAAATTAAAATAGGACGTCAGAATCCACAGTATTATGAAGTGACAGAAGGTCTTGAACCGGGAGAACAGGTGATCGTATCTTCCTATGATAGATTCGGCGATAACGAAACCCTCATATTTTAGTTTTTTTGAATAGTCGGAGTTTTTAAAGTTATAACAGATTCAACTAAGAGTACTTCAAGAACTCCGGCAAGAATCCCAAAATAACTCTAACAACTCTAACAACTCTAACAACTCTAACAACTTTAACAATGATAAAAGTAGACAATCTTTCAAAAATCTTTCGTACAGACGAAATCGAAACGACTGCACTTAACGGAGTATCAATGGAAATCAAGGATGGAGAGTTTGTAGCCATAATGGGCCCATCAGGTTGTGGCAAATCCACCTTGCTCAATATCTTGGGTCTTCTTGATAACCCATCCGGAGGAAGCTATAAATTTGGGGATACGGAAGTGGCCGGTCTCAAAGAAAAAGAGCGGACCAAATTCCGTAAAGGCAATATCGGATTCGTATTCCAGAGTTTCAATCTTATAGATGAGCTTAACGTGTATGAAAATATCGAACTTCCTCTGAAGTATTTGAATATTTCCTCTTCCGAAAGAAAGAAAAGAGTGACTGAAATCATGAAAAGAATGAACATAAGTCACCGTGCAAAACATTTTCCTCGTCAGCTTTCCGGCGGTCAGCAACAACGTGTGGCAATAGCCAGGGCTATAGTTTCAAATCCGAAACTTATTCTCGCTGACGAACCGACGGGTAACCTTGATTCCAAGAATGGTCTTGAGGTGATGAACCTATTGACTGAACTTAATCAGGAAGGCACCACAATAGTGATGGTGACTCACTCTCCAAAGGATGCTGCCAAAGCTCAACGCACCATCGACCTTCTCGACGGCAAAATCGTTTCCGACATCTCTAATAATTTATAAAAATTAGTGCAAGCTCATAAACTTCCTTACAATAAATAAATTGGTCTGAAATCTCCGGACTTCCTATACAATTTCTAAAAATTAGATTGCATGAAACGGGATACAATCATAAAGGTTCTTTCTTTATCATTAGGACTCACTATTGGTATTGTACTAATAGCTAAGATATTTTTTGAGTTGTCTATAAATAAATATATAAAAGACTACGATAGGATTTACTTAATTCAAAGCAATTTAGATAAGGGAGAAGAGCCTGTCTTGTTTAATAACATCAGCGGAGGTGTAGCTACAGGTTTTAAAAATGAAATACCCGGAGTAGAAACCGTCACCAAGACCACCTCTCTTTTCAACTCCCCGAATTTTAAGGATTCAGATGGCAATGTTTGGAAATACGCTTATCCTCAGGCAATCGTGGCTGATTCTTGTTTCTTCGATGTTTTCCCAATGACTGTTTATGCGGGCAACCCTCATGAGATTTTTAATCAGAGAGACAAAGTTATGATCTCAAAAGCATTTGCGGAAAAATTAGGTGGTGTCAATAAAGCACTCGGAATGGTCATTACAAATGAAGACTATGCCGATTTCCCACTAACAGTCGAAGGTGTGTTTGAAAACTTCCCCTCCAACTCAACTATCAGTCCTGAAATTATTTTTTCAATGGCTATACTCCCCGAGGTGAGTACAGAAAATTGGGTAGGAAATGATAGATACACCGGGTATGTAAAACTGAAACCGGGAGTTGACACTGAAACATTAAAAGATGGTATTGACAAGATGCATGCAAACCACCCTCAACTTCAAGAATATGAAAAAATGGGAATGAGGGTATGGTTTACATTAGGAAATATACATAAGGTGTATTCAGAATCAAACAATGTGAAAAATACTGTCATGGTTCTTTCCATTATCGTATTCCTGATTGTGTCTGTCAGCATTTTAAACTATATCCTTATAGTGGTGTCGGGAATGGTGAGAAGATCCAAAGATATCAGCATAAGGAAATGTTATGGAGCCGGCAAAATCTCCATTTATTTTATGTTATTTAGGGAAAGCACATGGCAGATAGTTGCTGCATTGATTATCTCGGCTATAATTATCTTATGCTGCGGGAGCCTTATCAAGGAATACACGGGATTTTATTTCTCTGACCTTCTTGTGCCTCAGAGCATATTAGCTATTGCTGTTGTGATCTCACTTATCTTTATGATATCCGTTCTGGCACCTGCTAAAATATATTTCAATAAATCGATAGATAAAGTCTTAAGAGGATATAACTCCGGGGCAAAGAAATGGAAAATGACTCTACTGTCAATTCAGATTGCCATCAATATCTTCATCGTGAGTTTTGTTCTGATATCAGGTCTTCAATATAATAAAATAATAAGATACAATCCGGGTTATACAACCGACAACATCCTTGTGATAGACTATTTTTCAAGGGAATTCAACAATTATTCCCGGATTGTAGATGCCGTCAAGTCTATTTCAGGAGTTGAAAACGTTGGATTTAGTAATTCGGTACCGGTTGAACCACAAAGCGGGAATAATGTAACTTTCCCTGAAGGTAAAGAAGACAGTTATATTCATGTGTCTGATCTATATTGGGCATCTCCTGAAGTTTTTGATATGTTGAACATCCCATTTATTGAAGGAGAAAGACCAACCAAACCCTATGAAGTTGCTGTAAGTAAAAGTTTTGTTGAGCAAATGCAAAATCTGGGAGAAGCCGGAGAAAGTCCGCTGGGTAAACTGATAAATGTAACTGACAGGTCACAATCAACGCTCACTATCAGTGGAGTGTATGATGACATATTGTTAGGAAATTTAATGTATGCCGATAGTCGTCCAAGCATTTGGGAATTTGGATCATTAGACAAGGACGACAATTACTTTATGTATATCCTTATAAAGACCGAAAGCATAACTCCTGAAATTTTATCTCATATAAAAGACACTGCAGAAGAGCAACTTAATGGTAAAAGTATTGATATAACTATTTTGAACAATTATGTAAAAGACACTTATAAGGAAAGTCTTAAAATCCGGAATATCTTCCTGATTGGAGGAGCATTCTCTATTTTGATTGCCTTGATGGGATTGATAGGTTTTATCAATGATGAGGCTCAAAGAAGGAGGAAAGAGCTGGCTATCAGAAAAATTAATGGGGCCTCTTCCAAAGATCTGTTCAGTCTCTTTTATTCTTCTATAATAAAACTATCTCTGGCGTCTGCAGTTGTAGCCTGTTGCGGTGCATTTATAATGGGGAGACATTGGTTGCAACAGTTCTCCGAGAAAATCTCCCTAACTCCCCTAATCTTTATCTGCGCCACATTATTCATCCTGATAATAGTGACAGTGGTTGTAATGATCAACAGTTATAAGGTCATTACTTCAAATCCGACGCAATCCCTTTATAATGAATAAAAATAAGTAGAGAAGATGTTGTGACAGCCGGAAATAATTTCAGTGATAGAAAAGTTACATTCCTATTCCTGAACCGGAAAATTTTTTCCTCCCCTAAAATAAAAAAAATGAAATCATACTTCGTTTTCCTTTCGAGACATAAACTTTATACAGCCATACAAGCTGTAGGACTAATTATCTCCATAGCTTTCATAATCCTTATAGGCAACTATGTATGGCAACAATACAGTATGGCTTATAGCAATAAATATTCTGACAGAATATTTGCTGTAGGATCGGATAAATATGCCACACTTTCAGAGGATGATAAATCGGAGTTGGAGGGAAAGCTTCCTTTGTTAGAAGGGGTGACGAGAATTTCAAACCAAAAAATAGTACTCGATATAAATGGAGAACAAAAGGAATTGCCTATGCTGGAGGTAGACAAGGATTTCTTTGAGCTCTTCCCCGAATATGAATTGACTGAAGGCAACAGTCAGGATTTTATACTTGGAAAAACTATCTTAGTATCTGAAGAATTTGCAAGAACCAATTATCCTAATGAAAACCCCATTGGTAAAGATATGGGGGGAGGTTGGATCATCAGTGGTATATTTAAATTAAACGCACCTACTGTATTACAAGAAACCGATGTGATTTGGATATTGGGGAATGAGAGAATTGACGATGATACTCCTTTTTCTTCCGTAGGAACGTTCATTACCTTTATTAAAGTGCCTGAAAATACAGATTTCAGAGAATTAGAATCAAACGTTAGTAAAATCTTAAGGCCAAATTATGATGAAAATTGGATAAAAGAATTTAAACTGTATAAACTACCGGATTTATACTTTAACAATGATCTGTCATGGCACCTGAAGAATGGGAATAAGGAAATGTTGAAACTTCTGATAGGGGTTGTGATTCTATTGTTGATTTCATCTATTATCAATTACATCAACCTCAATCTGGCACTTTCAGGAAGAAGAGCTAAAGAGGTAGCGACACATCTTCTCCTTGGCTCTTCTAAGACCAGGATGATATTTAGGAATATCTGGGAATCGCTA
>JAFLTR010000002.1:65622-119578 GCA_022509205.1 Muribaculaceae bacterium
CATACGTTTTTTTAAAACCTTTAGACCGACTCCTTGTCAATCTCTCTCTCAACGGCAATATGGAATTATGGAGGTATATTCACCTTTCCATAAAATGGAATGTCGCTTCAATTTTCATATTCATAGGTTTTGTCCTGTTTTTGGGGATTGTCTCGGGAATAATGCCGGCCTTTTATACCTCAAGTTACAAGCCGATTGATGTGGTGAACGGGGTTATTAAGACCAAGAACAGACAAATATTTGGTAAAATATTTATTGTTTTTCAGAATGTTCTGGCCATTATTTTGATTTCATTGGCAATCGTAATGGAAAATCAGTTAAACCACATGAGAAATATGCCAATGAATTCTAATACAAGAAATATTTATAAGATTGATTGTTTCTTTGAAAACTATGATGAAGTCCTTCCTCTTGTTGACAGATTAATTAAAATCCCTGAAATAACCAAAATTGGTTATGGCTTAAATTATCCCGGTTTTATCGGTAATTATCGGACGATAAAAATTTCTGAAGATGAAGATATCCAGCTCGGTTTTATGCGCGGAGACAGAAATTATTTTGACATTATGGGTTTGAAAATAATATCAGGTGACTCAGATCCAAAAGAATCCGGGAAACTATATTTGAGTGAATCGGCGGCTAATGGTATGGAGGTGGCTGATGGGGAAAATGCCTCAAAATATCTGAATTCCATTTATCTTAACGGAACAACTGTAAGTTCTTATGGCGGAACTTATAAGAATGTACCTAATAAAAATGCATCTAATTCAGAATTTAACTTTAATTCTGTATTTATCTTGTCAGATGGTGTTAACATGTCTTTCGGTGGCACAATCATATTGGCAACATCCGAAGAATCTTCTGAACTTGAAAATAAAATTTTAGAGGCTTATGGAGATTATATAAAGGAACTTCGTGGAGTGTACTTAGAACCATGGAAAAAGGGGTTCATCTCCAATTTGAAAGAAGAATATTTTGTTCCCGTTAAATCCACGATCGTCCTACTGGAGATTTTTATGGGATTGTCAGTAATGATTTCTCTCTTAGGATTAATAGCAATGAGCACTTACTACGCCAATGAGAATACCAAGGGGATTGCCATAAGGAAAGTGCTTGGAAGTGATGTTAAAGGTGAAATTTGGAGAAATATCAGATTGTATATGATTCTTGTTTTGATAGCCATTGCCGTGGCAGTTCCTGTGGCAATAGTTATTTCAAGAGAATATCTTTCAAAGTTTGCCTACAGGATTGAAAATTACTGGTGGATTTTCATAGTGGCATCTGTGGGATCTCTTTTGATAGCCTTCCTTTCCGTCTACTGGCAGATTTCAAGGTCGGCATACGTCAATCCGGCTACTGAACTCAAAAAAGAATAACCTCATCCCTTTTATATGCATAAAAAACAGAGATAAAGAAACCATCAGGTATGATAATCCGGATAAAATGATTAATTTTAAATTGGCTTTTTCTAAATCCAAAAGAAGTTAAGCCGAACTTATTTTAAATTAGCATACAAATTAAGGAACCCAATAATAACCGGCTACTTGTAATAGAAATGCATAGATCTGCGGAAAGACTTCTTAAAGAAAAAGAAGAATTAAAAAAAATTGCTCAATCACAATCCCATAGGAAATTGAAATATTTGGCTTTATTCTTCATTTCAGTTGGTATTGCTTTATTAGTAATTATGATTATATGGTTTGAAAATCTTTCACGAGAAGCCTATCTTGTTATGAGGGGATGTGCGGGTCTGTTCACCATCTTTTTTGCCATAACTGTTACAATCTATCTTTATAAAATAAATGCCACATATCACAAGCAAAAGTATAAGACCACCAAAGATAAAAGAATTTAGATAAAAATTATTATCCGGGAAAATTTCCAATCCCATTTTATAAGTGAACTTTTGGGAAAGTTCAAATAGGGCGGAAACTTTCTTGTTTCTGAGATTTAATTCGGAAGTCGGGAGACTTCCGCACCAATAACGTTAGTTGATGGTAAGGTTTTTTCAAAAATCCAAAAAATAGAACTTAAGAAAAGTTCTTCCCCTTAATTGCTGATTGGCTGTTAATGGGAAGGATTTTTTCAAAATCCTCACACTATTTATATGAGAACTTATGAAAAGTTCTTCCCCTTAATTGCTGTGTAATCAAATAATGGATGGATTTTTTCAAAAATCCAAATATTGAACTAAAGAAAAGTTCTTCCCATTAATTGTGAGTATCAAATAATGGATGGATTTTTTTAAAATCCAATAATAGAACTTAAGAAAAAGTTCTTCCCATTAATTGCGAGTATCAAATAATGGATGGATTTTTTCAAAAATCCAATAATAGAACTTAAGAAAAGTTCTTCCCCTTAATTGCGAGTATCTAATAATGGATGGATTTTTTCTAAAATCCAATAATAGAACTTAAGAAAAGTTCTCCCCGTTAATTGCGAGTATCAAATAGCGGATAATCATTAAATTAAATCTTTTATTTTGTGTTCATTAAAACTCTAACGCGGATTTTCTTCTTAGACTCCAAGGCATTCACGAGGGGCTTTAGATTGTCTTTTCTTATTTATCTTGGAATTTGCGAATATCCACACTATAATTATTTTTTTCATTATAAAACTAAATTTTTAGTTGCATATTAAATTTTTTAATTATATTTGCAGTGTGATATGATTCTAAATTTTGTAAATTCTAATAAATCATTGTTATGAAGCCACTTACAGAAAAAGAGGAAGAAGTGATGAGGAAACTCTGGACTAAAGATGAGATGATTGCAAGAGAAATATGGGATCAATACCCCGAACCAAGACCCCATTTTAACACCTTACTCACATTTTTGAGAATTTTGGAACAAAAAGGATGGGTAAAACATCGTACAATCGGGAACACAAACCTTTACCGGGCCATTGTGAGTCGTGAAGAAGTTGGTAAAAATTCTCTCAAGACCCTAATTACGAACTTCTTCAACGGGTCTGCCGCCGGAATGGTCAACGCATTGCTTAAGGATGAAAATCTCTCGGATGAAGAAATAAAAGAATTGATTGATTTGGTTGAAAACCGAAAACAAACAAGAAATTAAAAATTATGATTCATTATTCTTTTATAGGATACATGTTGGCATCAGCGATCATTATGATCGTCTGTGTTATTGCCTATCGGCTGTTGTTGGAGAATAAAGTCAGACCATCAGCAAATAGACTTATTTTGCTTTCAATTTATGCCATCTCATTTATCATTCCACTGTTGAGTGCAGTTATTCCCTTTTCTAAAAGTGAAACAGGAATTGAGATTGGTCTGCCGGTATTTACAGGAGTAACTGAAAACATTAATGAGGAAACAGCAGGTCGATCCCTTGACATTCATGAGATACTACTTGGGATTTCTTTTATTTATTACCTTGGTCTTTTCCTCACTTTCCTCATTAGTCTTTTTTCCATAGGGCATCTCTTTTCACTTTTGAGAAAATCAAAGAAAATGGAATTTGAAGATGTGGAAATATACGTGCATGGCAATAAAAAGTTATCCTCCTTCTCATGGTTTAATAAAATATTTCTGCACAAAGATTCACTCAATTCTAACCACAAAGACTTGCAGATGTTAATTTCTCATGAGAAAGCTCATTTAGATAAAGGACATTGGATGGATCTCGGTTTGGCACAAATAATTTTGATTTTTCAATGGTTCAATCCTGCAGCACGTTTTATGAGGAATGAGCTGCAACGGATTCATGAATATGAAGCAGACGAAACAGTCTTGAAATCAGGAATAGATGAAAAAGATTATCAAATGCTTTTGATACAAAATATTTCAGGAAATCGGTATTCAGGCCTGACCGATGGATTGAATAATTGTTCACTTAAAAAACGAATCATTATGATGAAGAAAACAAAATTCAAGAAAGACTGGGTAACCAGAGGAATCGCAGTCTGTTGCTTCGCGATTCTCGGTGGATTTATTATCCATATCCCGGCTATGGCAAGTGTCTTAGAAACGGCTCCCCTATCGACCGAATCCAATGAAAAATTGGCTACCATTAATTCGGTTGATATTAAGGAACCCGAGGTTGACAAACCTTTGGCAGTAACGAAAGTGAATGCAATTACTAAATCTGATAAACAATCCACCGGAGATCCGCAAGGAAATAATTCCGTAAAGCAAAAAGGGACTCTTGATCGGTATCCTGATGCTTATATTGAAGTAGATAAGGCTGCAGAGTATGAGGGCGGTCAGTCACAATTGCTAAAGGATCTTATCGAAACAATTAATTATCCTGAAGATGCAAAAGAGAAAAAAATTCAAGGAAGAGTTGTAGTGAGATTCCAGATTAATACTAACGGGACTCTTAGTAATTGTGAAGTGGTCTACTCTCAAAATCCAATCTTAGATGAGGCGGCCTTGAAAGCTGTAGAAAATCTTCCCGGGAAATGGCAACCGGCAGAAGTTGACGGCAAGCCCGTTGCATCCGTTTTCAACTTGCCGGTCACTTTTAAACTTAAATAAAAATCGAATTTTTCTCATACTTTAAAAATTTGCTTTGCCTCATAATTTATGGGGCAAAGCATTGTTTAGTAAGATCTCAATACGAAAATATTCCCAAGGGAATCCACCGCACATTTGAACCATTAGAAAGATTCCTTAATCATGCAGTTTTTGGCACACCAGCGGATTTACGAAATCGAACTCTCCATATCAATTGGAAAAATGAAGATCAAATCTCTGAAAAACAATCTGTAAAACTTCAAAATGAGGTTTTGAAAATTACTAAACCCCAAAATGGGGTTTTAGAAACTCCAATCTTTATAGACCCTCAACAATTAAAGATTTTTGAGAAAAAATTAACAATCAAAGAGATGGCTGTTATAACTTTAATTGCTGAAAATAACCGCATTTCTCTTAAAGAATTAGCCGGTAAACCGGGGTTTTCAAAAGGAACTATAGACCGTATTATCAAATCTTTAAAAGAAAAGGGAGTTCTTCAACGTATTGGTTCCAAAAATAATTCAACCTGGGTAATTTTAATAAAATAACCGTCGTAATTTACTACAACGGTTACGTAACTTAGTTTAAGTCGAAAAGTTCTTCCCGGATTATTCTCTTAGTTTCAAGGGAGAATTCTAAACGGGAATAGCGTTCTCCGGTGCATAGAGGACAGCTACATGGATGTCCGGTGTCTTTATATCGTTTACACCATCTGACGTCTTTTAAATCTTTCCAACTTTCGAATCTCTTTTCTTTACTATAGCCGTTAGTATTGTATCCGGAATAGAAGTACAATTTATGAAGACGTCGATGCCATTTGCGTATTGTTTGTTTGCGTCGCCACGCACGTACCGGTTCTCTTTCCATCGTCACGTTCAATTAAAGTCAGCTTGAACGTATTGATAAAAAGATGAATAATATTTGACATAGCAACTCTTTTATTAATTGATAGAAACTTATTCTTTCTCAAATTTACAATTTTCAATCAAGATATAAAACTATATAAAATTTTCATGAAATCAGAAAGTAGAGGCTCAACATATTAGAACCCTTAAGTAATAGCTGAGGAAAAACAGATATTCTAAGAAGAATCAAGGGTCTATTCAGCACCGAAGGACTTCAGTAGGAATCAAGAATATGGCGATAATTGTCGGTTAGACGGAAGGAATCAAACCAGGAATTGAAAGAATGATAAACGGCTGAATCGGAAAGATTGAAAGCCCATACTTGAAACTGAGTGAAACTCACACTATTGTCATAGTGTAAATCAGGGTACGTCTCCGCCATTTTTTTAGCTACCTTTTCATTGACCACTGCCAATGGAATAGTTCCTGAAGCAACTTGCATACATAGCAATTCGTCTGACATATCCTCACCTTCAATAATTTTGATATCACCTCCGATTTCCTCCGAAAGATTCTGCATACGATTGATAGCAGATGAACCCGGAGATACATAGACTGTGGTTCCGTGGAGATCCAAAGTAGAATTTATATTCTTTTCCCCGGTAATGGAATCGACAAGTTGCACAAGCACCAATCTGTCAAGGAAAACACTTTCCGACACAAGGAATCTATTCTTTATATAATTATCGAGTGGCAGAGAAGCCAGAATATCAAAAGCACCCGACTCAAGTTTCTCGAATCCTTCGGCTGCATCGTTTATGGGCCATATCTTGATAGGGATAGAGGTGTCCTTGCCAAATCTAAGAGCAATGTCTTTATTTATGCCGGCAAGTGAGTCACCATAGAAATAAAGGCTCCCCGGAGAATAAAGCAATGCAATGTCAAGAGTATCGCCCCCCGAATATCCCTCTTTTGGAGCGGAAGGTAGTCGGCTACAGTTTCTTGCAATCCCCATTACAAAAATAAAGATGGCTATCAGCATCACATACGCCGTTATCTGCAGATACTTTCCTCTTCTCATCAGTTTGTGAAATCGATAGATAGTCCCATCTCAAGTCTTCTCGGGTTCATGGGATAATGGGGCATAAAGAAATAGTTGGAGGAGAACCATCCCTGGTTCAAATGACTATACTGCACATAGAAACGTGTCTTATAAAGTCGTGCGTTTACATAAACGTTTATCAAAGGATAATTTCCCACTTTAACAGGTTCGTCTCCCTGAACATGAAAACTCATGGTGGCCGGTTGATAATTGAGCGACTTATAGGATGTGTAGTAGTCGCAGTCTACTCCAAATTGAACTTTCAAGACTTTGAAAGCTATAAATTTGAGGAAAAGATTACTATAGACGGTGAGATCAGGAAGCGGCAATATGTCGCTGTTTGAGGTTTTCTGATAATATATGGAGTTGTTCCAGTGAAGAATGCCGATTTTAAGTTCCTGATTAAGAGAGGCAGAAAAAACCTGAACATTACCACCATACTGCTGCGGGAGAGCCAGGGAATTGAAATAAACATAATTCTGGATGTTTTCCACTCCCACACTAAGAGTTGTCTTCGTCCAAGGAATATGAAGGTTCCCTCCTATTTTGTATCTTCTTGTCTTTCCGAAATCGTTGCTCCATATAAAATGGTTAGATACATATTTTTGCAACAGATATGGTTGTGCAAGATTTGAGAAATGTCCTTCGGCCCAAATATTTATGGAATCTCTTTTCACCGGAATTTTAGTCGACACATGACCATTAAGGTCGATATCCCCGGCTGCATCTCCCACAAGTCCGAATTTCACATCGGCTGAATACCTAAGAATATTGCCCTTGTCTTTCTGAAGTCTTCCTCCGACCCAAAGGAAATTTTTTGTCTCCGAGGGAGGAACATAAACATTTTCAGGAAGCGGAGTCAGATTTTCCTCCATGTCGGGATCCATGGGTTCAAAGAAAGTAGTCTGTCTGTATTTTTGAATTTGATATGACACATAAGCAGAGAGACCGAATTTCACCCACTTTCTGAATCCTTCTATAAGTTCAAGACCGATAGAATTGGTCATCATATTCAAGTAGGTGTTATCGAATGTTTCGGTATTGTTAAGATATCTGTTTTCCCAGAATTGATTATTCTCCGACGCGTTGGTGTCTTGGAATTTATGACGGTTGTGTTGCAAGTCAAAAGAATAAATCACCTTTGCAAGAGGCACATATTCCTCACGTGTGAGAGTATCATTGACGGCCACACTCTTCCAATATCCCATTTTATAAGCATGTGTCATATAGAATTCATCCCCGGTCATCCGTGATTGAGCATAGTTCAAGAAAGTGGGAATGCTCTTTGTATTAACGGAAGTGACACCTGCCTGCACCTCTGCGGGGTCAGTGATATATAGATCATTGGTTATACCTCCGTTCTCTTTAAGCTGTGTATAGTAATTGTTGTAGAAAGCCTGGGCTTCATACCGGTCGCCTAAATAGTAGAAAGAAAGCCCCCAGGAAAAATTCTTTACTGCCTGATTCTCATAGGCACCTTTGGAATGGAGATATTTGGCTTTACCTCCTATACCAATCCTCCGGTTTACATTCCCCATCAAATCAACATTCAGAAGATCTTGATGGGTCTCCTTGCTTCCTGCAAAACCATATTGCAGGATGGTAGAGGGGACATATACATTATAGAATTTCTGATTTGAGAAAGAGGGCAACCATCTGTCGAGAGCATCCCGGAAAAAGAAAGTATATCTTTCGGGTCTTTCAAAAAATATCATGTTTATACCCTCTGCTCCGAAACCACCCGTAGTGACATAAGCATCGCTTTGGAGAGCCGGAACGGAATAACGTTGATAATTATATGTGAGAGTATCTATATAAGATTCCACATGATCACCAAGTGGAAATGTCAGAGTCCACGCCGAGCCTTCCTTAATTGTATCTCCTTTTACCTGAGCAGCCACTTCTCCATCTTTGAAAGAACTTGCAAGCTTACTGACTCCCTGGCCATTATTTGAAGGTCTTTGTGCCCACAAAGGCACAAAAAGGCAAAGAGTCAGAAGCAACAGCATTATATATCTTTGCTGCCACTCCCGACAATAAATTTTTCTCAAACCCTGGTTATTTCTATCTACTAACTTCACTACGGTTTTTCATTCTTGCTACATCCTCCGCAACAAGTTTTAGCAGCCGGAGAGGAAGTGCAGGCATTTGGTTGTTCGTTTTCCTGATTGAGGACTTTTACCTGGTACCCGATTTTCTCGAATGCTGATTCTATATTAGCAGGGGTAGTCTTATCGGCATCATATTCGATTGTCACCTTCTGGTCGGCAAGGTTGGTCTCAATCTTTTTGACACCCTTTTCAAAACGTAGATTCCCTTTTATCTTGTTCTCACAATTCTGGCAAGACATCGGGGGATTGGTGGTCACAACAAGTTCCTGTATATCTTTAGCATACACAGAGAAAGCGAAAAAAATCGCCATTATTGCTATTATTCCTTTTTTCATATCTCAAGTTTGTGTTTTTAATAAATATATCTACTCGTTTAAAGCTTTCCAAAATTAAAACGTATTCCGGCATAAAACATTATACCGTCGATAGGTCCCCATACCATAGTTGAATCAAAATCGGGTCCCCATGGATCGGAAGATCCGACAATAGGATTCTTCTGACGATAGTTGGTGATGTTCTCTGCTCCGGCATAAACGGAGAAATGACGAAACCACCGGGTAGCCTGAAAATTTAGCATCGGGTAAGTCGGGAATCTTTCCGACCATGACCAGTCGCCATTTGCAAGAACATAAGGGGCCGGCATCCGACCACCGCCATTCAACTGCAAAGTTACGTCAAATTGCCAAATGTCCATCGCAGTAGAATAAGAAACTGTAAAAAGACCCTTATATCTTGAGTTCAATGGTTTTTCAAGTAGCTTTCCTTCATAGGTTGTTCTTACATCATTGAGTCGCCAGGCAAGTGTTGCATCGAGGCCGAAAGAGGATTCATAGGAGGCCTCAATCTGGAAAGTGTGGGAATAGGATTTACCATTGAGATTGCCAATAGTGAGCTGATGAGGTGTTTCAAAATCCACTATCACCTGACGATTGAAATGGGTATAGTAATATTCAGTGCTGAATCTTAAGGTCTCGGCATTAATCGGGAGACGGTATTCAATATTGAACCCATAGTTCCAGGATGATTCCTGATTAAGGTTTTCAACGACAAGCGACCGGCTTGATGCAAGAAGATAGTTATATTCAGCCCAAGCGAAAACAGAACGATAGCCCTTACCGGCTGATGCGCGAAGTGTAAGATTTTCTATGGGGGAGTAACGGAGATTGAAGCGAGGAGTCACAAACCATTTGTAGACGGAACTCCAGTCAGCCCTTATTCCACCCATAAGGGTGAACTTGTCGATAGGTTTCCAGGTGTATTGAAGATAAGCTCCTGCTGTGGATTCAAGCTCCTTTATCTTATTCGATGAATCCAGAAATAAGTCCTGATTCAGATAGTCATAATTATACGACAAACCACCGGATAGATTGTTTTTTTCTTTAAAATCAGTTTCAAACATTAACTGGCTGAAAAGATTCCATTCTTTGACGTCATAGCCTTTCACTCCATATAAAGCGTCTAACCGATGGAAAGAACCATTGCTCATCCAGGCGATATTGCTGTTATGGTTTTTATCGAGCACAAAGGCATGTTTCATATAGGCTTCATACCTTTGGGTTTTCATATCTATCTTGTAAGGATCCAGCATTTCTTCGCCACCGGGATGCTCCAATTGACCGGCAAGACTTTTTTCATTTATCACCGCGATGCCGGCATGCATAATGTAGCGAGCAGTAAACATGTTCCACCGGTTTTGAAAATTAAACTGGCGAATATCCGGCATATCTGTGAAACCATCATGATTGCTGTCATGATTCAGGAAGCGATCTTCAAAATGGCCTAAGAGTTCTGTGTTAAGAGTAGGCGATAGATGAAAGTTTGCATCAGCGTTAGCTTCCAACTTAAGTTGAGAATCAATATATGCGTTGAGAGCCACTCCGGCAGGATCCTGTGGTTTAAGATACTCCACATCAATTTGACCAGACATGGATTCAAATCCGTTTTTGACGGTGCTACTACCTTTTGACACACTTATACTTTTCATCCATGGACCGGGTACATACCGTAAGGCATAGGGTCGTGCAGCACCTCTGAAATTTGGGAGATTTTCCGTGAGCAGCTGTACATAATTTCCTGACAAACCTAATAATTTAATCTGTTTTGATCCTGTAGCGGCATCTGTGTAGCTGACATCTACAGAAGGATTGGTGGTGAAACTCTCCCCAAGATTACAACATGCTGCACGAAAAATCTCGGTCTGACTGATCTTGAAACCGATTTCGGGACCTCCCAGAGTGGAAACACCTGACTTCTTTTTCACGATCTCAAAATCCTCAAGTTCAGTCCAACCTATACTGTCTTCAGGTTCCAGACCAAATAAAGGGAAGCCTATGAAAAGAATAATAAAGAGGGTTAAATATTTCACTTCCTTTGCTTTCACGTCTGCAAATTTAATGAAAACCGACCCTATGGGAGGGAAGTGTCGGGACAAAAAATGTTAAATAATTATTCCGAAAGGATGATGATTTTCTTTGAGGAATGCTTTCATTTCAACCGCCGGGAGATTTATCAAACATGGAGATTCAAGAAGCGCAACATTATCACTCAATTTTAGGGCAATGTCAAGTTCATGGGTAGAATATAGTATTGTTTTCCCCTCTTTTTCGGATAAATTCTTCAGCAATCCCACCAAATCATAGCGAGTCGGAAGATCAAGAAAAGATGTGGGTTCGTCAAGGATAATAATTCCCGTGTCTTGAGCGATTGCCCTGGCTATCATTATTTTCTCACTTTCCCCGTCGCTAAGGGTATTGAAATATCTGAAAGCATAATCCTGCATATTCACCAGTTTCAGAGCTATTTCAATTTTATCGTTATCGGAAGGAGAAAGTTTTCCATGCCAACTTGTGTAAGGGGTCCGGCCCAATTTCACAATGTCAATGCATTTAAGATTAGACATCCTGGGTCTTTGAGTATTTACGTAGGCAAGTTTGTGGGCAAGTCTTGCTTGGGGAATCTTTCTTATATTCTCTCCATCAATCAGTATATCTCCTGAATAATCATCTTTGAGCCCGCAAATAGCGCGAAGCAGAGTGGATTTCCCGCTGCCGTTTCTCCCTATCAAAGCATTCAGACTGGCTGGAGGGAAGAGAGTCGAGACATCTTTTAATAATTCCTTATTCTTAAACCCTATGGAGAAGTCCCTAAGCTCTACCATAACAATTATTTAAAAGAATCAGGGAGGTCGTTTTCATATAAGATTGTATCTCCGCTTTGCAACATCGGATTCACAAGCTTTTGTGCTTCATTAAAGGAGTCGACTTCGTAAAGTTTACCCTGGAAATCTCCTTTC
Organism: Muribaculaceae bacterium; assembly: GCA_022509205.1. GTDB lineage: Bacteria > Bacteroidota > Bacteroidia > Bacteroidales > Muribaculaceae > Lepagella. The sequence continues at coordinate 77,450 of JAFLTR010000002.1, forward strand.
GCAATTCCTTTGGTTATGGCCTCACGGTTATGATGGCCCACAATTATTGCAATATCGCAGCTTCTTGCAATATATTCTCCGAATTTTTCATTTAATTCAAACTGGCGGCTTCCGAGTTCAATCATACCCGGGGTTACGACTATTCTCTTTCCATTCTTGAACTCTTTAAGAACATCAAGAGCCATTCTGGACCCATCCGGGTTTGAATTAAACGCATCGTCAAGGATTGTCACACCTCCGGGTGTATGCTTCATACTTAGTCGGTGTTCTACAGGTTCGATAGCCATGACTCCTCTTCTAATCTCGTCAGGATTTAATCCTAACGCTCGGGCCACAACAACAGCTCCAAGAATGTTGGAAACGTTGCAATCTCCAAGCAATCGGGTAGATAATTCAAGACTAAAGCCATCACTTGATTTCACCATGAAAGTCGTGCCCGACTGACTGTATTTAATATCTTCAGCCCAAAAATCGGCTTCGGCATAGAGCTTTTGTTGAGTGGTGTATTTTTCACACTTCACATTTTTCACTTCTCTTTCCCTTGACTTTTCAAAATCTATATTGACTACTCCCAATCCATTTGAAGGAAGCGAATCAATGAGTTCAAATTTCGTAGACTGAACATTTTCAATAGTTTTGAAAGTCTCAAGATGCATTGGCCCAACAGCAGTGACAATTCCAATTTCAGGGTGTACAAGATTGCATATTTCCTTGATATCACCCTTCTGTTTGGCACCCATTTCACATATAAAGATATTGTTATAGGGCTTCAAAACCTCTCTGACAGTGCGAATCACTCCCATAGTGGTGTTGTAAGACCCCGGAGTGATCGCCACATCATATTTTTCACTTAGAATCCTTTCAAGATAATGCTTTGTGCTGGTTTTCCCATAAGAACCTGTTATGCCAATCACTTTCAAATCTTTCATTCCCTTCAAGATTGTGTCAGCCTCTTTCCAGTATTTCCGATTAATCATCTTCTCTATGGGCATCAAGAAAATAACAGCAAGTATCACTATAAACCAAGAGAAAATCGTCATAAGCAAAAGTATACTCATAGTGAGCGTAGGGCCCATGTAGTAGCCCCAGGCTTCCTGTTTGAACCCCAAAGCAAAGACTGCCCAAAGGAAAAGTCCGGCCCCTATGCATCCGGTTACGGTAAATATTCTCCAGACCCTTTTAGTATACACAAGCGGTTTTTTGAATTTTTTTCGGAGTATCGCTACTATCTTATACACAGCCAGAAGTGCAACCAGAAAAATCGACATCTGAAAAGCCAGAAGACGCGATAAAACAATGAAAATCATTGCCACATCCACGAGTCGCCAAGGCGAAGAGATATCCGATTTCAAAAGATAACGCCAATAACGGGGAATACGATAGCTATTTTGCTGAAGCATGTGGATATCATGCTTGAAATTCAGCAACATATAGATTCCGCAGATGGAATAGATCACTATGAGATAGGCAGTCATGGAATTTGGGAAGTTGTGAGTTGTGAGGTAGTTGTTTTCAGGGGAAAGATGGTGTTAATTCATTTTTGAAGAAGGATCTTATCACAGCTTTGAACTGATAGGGATTATCCAGAAAACTATAGTGGCCGCAATTCGGGAATGAAACGAGACCGGTGTCAGGAATCTTATTTTCCATTATCTTGGCATCTGAGAGAGGAGTCGCCGTGTCTTCTTCTCCCCACACGAGGAGAGTTGGCGCCTTAATCTGTGGCATAATATTACGAAGGTCTTCATTGACACATTTGCTCATTATAGCCCTCATTTTCGGTGAGGCAGCCTGATAATCGGCAGAACCATGTGTCTTAAGGGATTTCTCGATGAGTTTTCTCCCCTTTTCCTCTCCTAAAAATATCAGCGAAAGCTTTTTCAGAACCTTGTAGGAGTAAACTTTATAATAATATTTTAGAGAACGCCGTGGCGTAACGCCTGCGGAATCAACTAAAACGAGCTTATTCACAGGATTTTCAGAGGCATAAAAAATAGATGTTCTTCCACCGAAAGAATGACCAATCAGCGAAGGATTTGTAATATTCAATTCCCTGCAGAATAGTTTTATAAGATTTGCAAAATCTTTAGTTCCCCATACATTTTTTGGCTCCTCAGATTTTCCATGTCCCGGTAAATCAATGCTAATGACCCTCATACCGTCTTCCAGGGAAGCGGCGATACTTCTCACTGTGGTGAAGTTACACCCCCAACCATGTAGCAATATCACAGGAGACCCATCCGGATTACCTGTCTCGTTATAATTTACTTTTATTCCCTGGATTTCGATTTCCTTTTCCATCTTTCGATATATTAATGCAAAAGTAACTAAAATTATTTAATAATATTTCTTTAATTTTGTAGGCGATAAAAAAGAATACAATATACTTCTCAAGTCAATTATCAGACTAATCAAATCATATTTATGAACCTGAAACTGCTGTCAAAAATAAGTTTCCTTGCCTTGTCATCTGCAATCATGACTATCGGCTGTAGCAAAAATGAATTTAAAGTAAAAGGGGAAATTTACGGAGGGGAGAATAAAACAGTAATGTTGGAAAGAACCGGATTTCAAGGTCAATGGATACCGGTGGATTCAGCCCATATAAACAAAACAGGTGGGTTTTCTTTAAAATTTCCCGCCCCTCAAAGCCCCGAGATATTCCGACTTGTTCTCGATAACAAATATATCTATTTCCCTGTAGATTCTATTGAAACTATCACAGTGACATCATCATTTGATAAATTCGGGAATGATTTCACATTGACAGGCTCTCCGGATGCCGAAAGAATGGAGAGATTCGAGAAAGAACTCTTAGATGCGTATTATTCTAACACTGATTCTCTTAAAACCTTCAAAAAGGAGGTCTACACTAAGTATATGAAAGAGCTGCCTGGGTCGATTGTAAGTTTCTATATTCTTACCAAGACAATCGATGGTAAACCTCTTTATAATCCCGGTAACCCTGACGACCGAAAGTATTTCGCAGCCGTGGCCACCGGGTTTAAAACCCACAGGCCAAACGCACCTCAAACCACTTTACTGGAGCAAACAGCCCTTCAGGCGTTAAAAGAGAAAAATAAAGAGGAGGGGAAATACTTGAGTATCGAAGCCAATGAAATCACAGTAATAGACATGGATCTTCAGGATGATAAAGGGAATAATGTGAAACTCAGCGATGTGGTTGGAAAAGGGAAACCGGTTGCAGTAATCTTCTCATTGCTTAACCATCAGGATTCTCCGGAAATCAATATGGCACTCGCAGAAATCTACAATAGAAAAGGCGGGAACGTCGAGTTTTATAACGTATCACTGGATTCAGATCAATATGCATGGAGAGAGGCAGCTCATAATTTACCCTGGATAACGGTTTACTCTCCGGGTGAATTCATGTCTGAAGATGCCGCGAAATATAATGTGATTCAGCTTCCATCATTCTTTATCTATAACAGCGAGGGAGAATTAACCTCCCGCCCGTTGACTCTCGATGAGTTATCAAAAAGCCTCTAAACCGGAGATCTAAAAACTATCGCCATGCCCCATATACTTAGAAACATATTTTTACTATCCTCTCTCCTATTTTGTTTCGGCAAAACATACTCACAAGAGACTGAAGCTCCAAAATTAAAGGTCGTGCCTTCGGGGAGGGTCCTCATAGACGGTGCACTCTATGCATCGCCGGAAAAATATCTCTTCAAGGATGGTCTTGCTATCCCGGAAGCCCGTTTGGGAGTTAAGATGGCCTATGGTAAATGGAGCAGTTGGATCGATGTGGGCATCGCCTATGGCAAAATCGGTCTCAGGAACATGTGGATACAGTATGACTTTAATTCACATAACAGTCTTCGTGCCGGAAATTTCCTTCAACCTTTCGGTTACCAGGGACCAACCACAGCTAACAACAAGGCGACTTTCGAGCAACCGCTTGTAAGTGCGCTCTACACTCCGGGACTACAATTGGGAGTAATGTACACATTCCAAAACCGCTCTTTTTATTCAGCCTCAAGTTTCCATGTGGAATCGAGTGCCTTGACAAATGTGATGAACTATCCTCAATTTAATCAACAGGGCTATTCCATCCTGACTCGTTTCGTGTGGAGGCAAAAGAATTCCGGAGTTGATAACAAACCAATCATTCAGGCGGGTCTCAGTCTTGGTTTTTCTTCCCCGGAAAGAACACTCAAGGACAATGAAGATATCCACGACGGATTCACAAATTCTGCCAATTTCCCGACAAAAGTGAGTAATGTTACTGCAATTGCAGTCGCTGTCGGAAATGCAAGAAACAGATTCAAACTTTCTCCCGAATTGCTTCTATCTTGCCGCAGAATTGCTCTGGAGTCGCAATATTTTTTCCAGACAATTTCTCGCAAACCGGGTTACAAATCATTTAATTCCCAGGGAGCTTACGTGACTCTCAGAGGCATAATCTTTGGCGATAATTATTCTTACGACGCCTCTATAGCCCATCTTGGGAACCCAAAGAAGAACACACTTGAACTTGTAGCCGATTATAACTATGCTACTCTTTCCGACCGAAAAGCAGGAATATTTGGTGGCCGTGCCAACAGCTTCAATTTCACACTAAATTATTATTTCAATCCATACATCACTGCTCGTTTGAATTACGCATTTACTCATGTCTGGGACAGAGAAGGCGAGACACCGATGACTCAGAACGCATTTCAACTTCGCCTGATGGTATTATTTTGACAAAAGCAAACCTAAACATCACTATGGAACAAGACTGGAAAAATGCTCTTGCCGCATTAAGGGGAAATTTAGAAACTCCTGCAGATGAGACGGAGAAAAAAATAGATGAGCAACCTCCTCAGACTATGACGCAGAAAACACCCCTGACAATAGTCACTGACAGAAAAGGCCGCAATGGAAAGACAGCTACAATTATAGAGGGATTTACTATAGACCAAGACCGAGTTGATGAAATTGCAAGAAAAATCAAGCAAAAATTAGGAGTGGGAGGAAGCGTCAGGGATGGAGAGATTCTCATTCAGGGCGATCATAAGGAGGATGTGAAAAAATTTCTTAATAGTCTTAATTTCAAGGTGAAATAATATAAGTGGCCTATTGTAAATTATGAGCAAGGAATTGAAGATTCAGAGAGCTTCAGCCGGAAGCGGAAAAACTTATGCCCTCGCCAAAACTTTTATTCTAAACCTGATAGCTTATAAGAACGAAGAGGGGAAATGGGTTATTCGGAACCATCGTCAGATTGAGGATGCTATGACCCATATTCTTGCAATCACTTTTACAAATAAGGCCACCAATGAAATGAAGACGAGAATCGTGGAGAATCTCTCACTTCTTTCAAAAGCATCTGACAATTCGTCCCAAAGGTCGGAACAAATTCCATATCTGACTGATATCCATGAAATAACGGGTGCATCCTACGATCAAATAGGGTTAGCCGCTTCCAAAGCCCTTAGAGCTATTCTTAATAATTACTCAAGTTTCAAGATCTCCACTATCGATTCCTTCTTTCAGGAGATAATGCGCACATTCACCTATGAAGCCAACATAAATGAATCCTACCAATTAGAAATAGATTCAGGTTTTGTGGCGGATGCCGCTCTCGATTCTGCCATCCAGGAGTTGGATTCAAGGCCTTACGGCATGGGAAATGTCGCTTTTTGGTTGAGAACCATTATGCGACAGGAAGCGAAAAAATCCCCGAAATGGAACCTTTTTAATAAGAAGGCTACTTCACGCTCCATATATTCAAATATTCGGAATGCCTTGTATCAGTTGGAAAGTGAAGATTTTAAGAATGTAAAAGAGATTCTCGATAATTATTTCAGCTCTACTTCCAGGCTTGATGCGCTCCCTCATATATATCAAACTCTGAAAGAGAAGGCTTCTGAAGAACGGGAGGAAGGACTTAATGAAATCCGGACAAAACTATCCCGTATAATGGAAATTATCAGCCTGAACGGATATACTGATGAGGTTATAAATGTGAATTTCTTCAATCAGGCCAAAAAGATCATGAATCTTAAGCCTGATAGTAAAATTGATTTTATCTATGATAAATTCATCTCCTCTCAAACAGTTTTCAAGAAAAAATTCAAGGATTTAAACTATGAATTAAACAAAGAGACTACAGAAATGTATACTCTTATTAGGAATTGGGAAAATCCTAATAAAGACACTTATTATAAGTGTTGGACTGTTTATGGAGATCTGTTACCCTATCTTGGTCTGATTCTTGATGTTAGAAAATTCCTATCTGATATTCTCCATGACCATAATCTTCTTCAGCTTAGCGACACAAGTTATATTCTTAGTAAAGTAATCGGAGATGATGATGCTCCATTTGTTTTTGAAAGGCTCGGTAACAGAGTAGATAATTATCTGATAGATGAATTTCAAGACACTTCGCGAATGCAATGGGAAATCATTCAGCCTCTGCTTCAGGAGGGTCTTTCCAAAGGAAATCATAGCCTTATTATAGGTGATCCTAAACAGAGTATATATCGGTTTCGGAACGCAGACCATAGCCTGATAACCGATGTTGTGCCTCAGACTTTCCCGGATTACACTTCCGCGGGATTTTCTAAAGAGGAGAACACTAACTGGCGGTCACACACAAGAATTGTGAAATTCAACAATTATTTCTTTAAAGCATTAGCCTACGCAATCACTCAACTGAGTCAAAAGAAAGATGGCAACGGATATGACTTCAATAAGTTATATGCCAATGTTGTGCAATATCCAAGTAATCAGGAGGGTAAAGGATTTGTGGAAGTAAGGGTTTTGCAAAAACCCAAAAAGACAACCAAAAAGTATTATGAAGATGAAGATGATGATCAGTCGCCACAAATGGGGAAAGATTGGTTTGAATCACGTTCATTGTCAATGATTGGCCCTTTGGTTTCTTCATTGATAGAACGCGGCTACAGGCAGAACGAAATAGCCATTCTCGTCAATACTAATAAAAAGGGGAAGATGGTGATTGAAAAATTAATAGAATATAACGCCACTTTACCACCCGAAATTCCAAAAATAGATTTTATTAGTGAGGAATCGCTCCTCATCTCTTCGTCACAGGCAGTGGAGACGATTTTGGGTGTGCTGAAAAAGTTATCACATCCTGAATTATTGCCGGATGAAGAAAAAGAAGAGTCCGGGAAAGTTTCTTCAAAAAGATATGTAAGCTGGCAGGATATAAAAACAAGTTATACGCTTTACTCGTCGAGTCATTCCGATATCCCTGCTCAACAAAGATTAATCAATTTCTTAGACCAACCGGGTGTAGACGATTCCATTACTTCTCTTATTGCCGAACTTCCAACACCTTCGTTGTCCTCGATTGTGGAATCTACAGTCAGGACATTTCTGGATGAAAACCAAAGAAGATCGGAAGCTGTCTTCATATCTTCATTCCAGGATTTGGTGAAGGATTATGTCTCATCCCATCACAATGACCCGGCCTCTTTCTTGGAATGGTGGAATCTGAGAGGAATAAAAATGTCGGTTAATTCTCCGGAAGGTACAGATGCAGTGGAAATTATGACTATCCATAAATCCAAAGGCCTTGAGTTCAAATGCGTCATCGTTCCCTTTGCAAATGACAGTTTCCCTCCCTCCTATCAAAAAAATGAGTGGCGATGGGTAAAACCTGAACCTGTAAAAGAGATTGAACTTCCTCCGGTGCTCCCTGTTAAAACCTCTATAGCTTTGAAAAACACAGGACATGAGCATATCTATAAGGATTACTATGATCAGTCGCTCACCGATAAACTCAATATGTATTATGTGGCTTATACCAGAGCTCGTAATGAATTATATCTAATAACTCCGGAGAGCGATGCCAAGACTCCTACTTCGCTAAATGATTTCATCAGCCATATTCTGAAAGGGGAAATAGAACCTACATTTACGACCAACGAAACGGAATGGGTGATAAAAAGAGAGGATATAGTTTTTAATGAAGAGAATTTTTCCTATACCTATGGTCAGCCATTATCAACTGAGGAAATAGCGGCAGAACGAAAAAAGGAGGAACAAAAGGAATCCCTTAAGGTAAAACCCATATCGCACACAATAGAATCATATACTGTAAACAGCAGACGGCCAAAGTTACTAAGTGTCGCATCTAAAATCAATCCCAAGGATTAAAAGATGGTGTGTCAAATTATTGATTTTTGACACACCACCCTTGACCATTACCGGACAAATATTTTATTTTTCAGTCGAGTTTTTCAAGATACTTCTCGCTTACATAACCTGTTTTTCCGTTAAACTCTATCTCTGCGAATCCATTATGGATACTTTTCACCTCTATTTCATCCCCTCTTTTCAATGTTCCGATAACACTTGATGATGTGTTAGGAGCCGAACGAACGTTCAATATGCGAGCTGTGATCTGAAAGTAATTGTCCTCATATTGTGAGAAAGTTATATCTTCGGTAGGATATTCGGCTGAAGACGAACCTGAAGTCGCACCGTAAATTCCAAGTATCAAGGCCAATACTGCAAGAAGAGACCACGCGTTCCAGAAAACCAATCGAAGCAAATAGACCACAAGATTCACTATGACGGCTATAATCGCGATAGAGATATACCATAAAAGTGTACCTATAACTCCCACTCCGATAATAGCTATTAGTCCGGTTTTCCAACCATCTGAAATCCAAATACTGACCACCGTCCATATTCCGCCGATCACCATCAGGCCAATAAGACCAAGGGTTAACCAACCGATTAGATTGTCGCTTTTTGTAGATAACCAGTTGCCTATTGAGGTAACCCCACTGTTGAATCGAGACCATAAGCCACGACGACGCCTTCCTAAAGTTCCATAACTTTGTGGCGTAGAAGTATACGATGAATTTCTCGGAACCGAGATCACCGGCTTAAGATTTTCAAATGTTCCCGTTTCCGGATTAAATCCTCCTGCTAATGCCATTGGAAATATTTATATGGTTATCTTCTACAGTAATATAGATGGGATCTGTTTTAGCAATTTCTCCATTGACCATCTTTGTAGTGAGTGGATTTATAATCTTGCTTACTATTGCTCTTTTCACCGGTCTACCACCGTTTTGCGGGTCGAAGTCTGAATCGGTGATGAAACCTGCTACTTCTTGACTAATAGAAACGTCAAGTCCCATCTCCTTAAATTTTGCTTCTTCCTTCTTTAAATTCAATTCCGCAATCTTTAAGACCTCATCTTTCTGTAACGGAAGAAACATTACTATATTATCTATTCGGTTGAGGAATTCAGGAGCCATCCTTTGCTTGAGAAGATGCAACACCTTGTTAGTGCAGTCCTCAACATCTGCTTCTGATGGTTGAGGGCGGCATAGTTGCTGGAGAATAGCCTGCTGACCCATGTTAGAGGTCATTATAATGATGGTGTTTTTAAAATTCACCACTTTACCCTTGCCATCGGTCATACGTCCGTCGTCCAATACCTGCAGAAGAGTTTCCAAGATTTTTGGATGAGCTTTCTCTATTTCATCGAAAAGCACCACACTGAAAGGTTTCCTATAAACTGCCTCAGTGAGTTGACCTCCCTCTTCATAACCGACATAACCCGGAGGAGCACCAAACAAACGTTGGACAGAAAATTCTTGCTGATATTCACTCATGTCAATTCTGACCATTTTCGCCGGATCCTTAAAAAGGAATTTTGCAAGGGCCTTACTAAGCTCTGTCTTGCCGGTGCCGGAAGTACCGAGAAAAAGGAATGTCCCTATAGGTTTGGATGGGTTACCAAATCCCATACGATTACGTTTGATAGCATCAGCCACAGCCTTCACTGCTTTATCCTGTCCCACTACCGAACTGTGTAATTCTTCCTCTATGTTCTGCAATTTTCTGGCATCTGAAGCATCAAGATCATCTACAGGAATACCTGTCCAGTTAGTTATCACTTTCAGCACATCATTTTTTTCAAGAGTGTTTCTATGTCTCTCTTTTAGTTTCAGATTTGCAGATGCCTCATCGAGAAGATCAAATGCCTTATCGGGAAGTTTTCTGTTGGTGATATATGTGGCTGAAAAATCTACTGCCACCTTACAAACAGAGTCAGGAATCACAACTTCATGAGCTTCCTCATATTTCTTTTTGGCACCGGAAACTATTTTGAAAGCGGATTCAAGATCCGGTTCATCTACATTCACTTTCTGGAAACGACGTTCAAATGCAGGATCACTTTCAATTCTCCGATATTCATCAAGAGTAGTTGCTCCCAAAATCTTGATCTCCCCACGAGCCATGGCCGGTTTCAAAAGATTTGCAATATCATTGTCAGAACCGGAATTATTACTAATGAGCATGTGTATCTCGTCGATAAAGAAAACCAGGTCTTTATCATTTGCCCCTTCCTCTATCAAACTTTGCATGACACTTATAGGATCTTGGGAAGATTTTACAGCCGAGAAGTCAATACTGTAAAGTTTGAGAGGTTTTAAAGCATCGGGGACATTTCCATAATAAAGTCGTATGGCAAGTTCTTCAGCGATGGCTGTTTTGCCTGTGCCCGGTTCTCCTACAAGCACAGGGTTATTTTTGGTGGAACGTGCCAAAATTAAAAGAACTCTGTCAACTTCCTCCTCTCTCCCGATAGCATTATGGATTTTGCCCTCTGCAGCATCTTTAAGCATATTCTTTCCAAACTGCTTCACGGTGTTGCCCGTGTATCTTTCCTCCTCCTGAAGATTTCTATGGGATTGCTGAGGAATCGAAGGAGGAACAGATTGTGACTGTTCATGGGTTTCAGACTCAGTCTGATGATCCTGATGAGGAGAAGGCTGTGAAACTTGTTGATTCCCGATATTATTTCTTCTCACCAGATAGCATGCCAGTTCCGTTGGTGAATTTTTAACCAAGGCATCCATCAGATGAATAAGATCTACATTATCATAACGCTCGTCGCAATACGCGAAAGTCTGAGTCACTTCGGGAGAAAAATCCACGCGGGATGAAACGGTATTACCCATTTTCATATTAAACACTTCCGCAAGACGTTGCATTGAAGCCTGGAAATCAAATCCATTGTTTTCCAAAACCGATTTAACGACTGAATTATCTACCTGACAAAGGCCTGCCACAAGATATGCGCTATCAATTTCATTATTACCCATATCACGGCACACCTTTCCCGTCTCTTCAATTGCTTGAAGAATCTGGTTATTGAATTTTGAAAAATCTATTTGCAACGACATAGAAAATGTTTAAAAGGTAATAACCGGCTTACTTTTTAGTAAGCCGGCAAAATGCATCTTATTGTTCCGAGTCGGGAAGATCGAGATTTGGAAGATTCAAATCCGAGAGGTTAAGTTTTGCCAAATCTCCCATCCTGTCGTCAAGTTTTCGGGTTTCTCCTGTTTCAGTAAGTAATTGAGCCTCCCCGCACACATGGCAGTTATCCTCCTTGTTTATATCGACTCCATACCACTTCATAATAGTCGGCATCCTGTCACGGTTGTTGAATTTACCCCAATTTATGTAGTGATGCTCCCTGCGGTTGGCCCACATATAATAATTTTGGGTGAATTCATCTTCAAGTGAGTTTATACCCGATTCAGTTCCTCGGGAGAGTTCCACCAAAGCGAGTTTTACCATCATATTGGTGATTGGTTCGATATCAGAACTCAGACCCACTTGCACGAAAGCCTCAGCATCAGCTTCGGAAACATAAGCCGGGATTTGTCCTGAGCGTTTGGCGGATTCATAATTGGTTATCTCTTCATCTTCAGGGTTAAACCAATCGGAGCCGAGAAGGCAGAAATAGCAGGCGTTTCCCGGACGATAAATGAAGACATCGCCCCCTTCAGCTCGAGTCACGGCCCTGCCGAAGATCCCGACGGTTTTGTTTTTAACCAGAAGCTCTGATGTATTATAACGTGACTTGTTGTTATCGGTACAGACCATCACGATATCTGCCTTTTCAATCTCCGAATTGAGAAGTTCAATATCCTCGTTCATATCTATAGGATATTTGATAACTTCGGCATAAGGATTCTTTCCGAGAATAGCATCCTCTATTGCATCGGTTTTCAAGCGTCCGAGATCATTGACATCGCAAATATGACGCGAAAGATTATGCAGCTCTACACGGTCGAAATCCACCAGGACAAAATGCCCGACACCAGCCTTTGCCAGTTCTACAGCCACAGGAGCTCCTCCGCTTCCAAGTCCTATAATAAGCACTCTCTTGTCGGCAAGGGTTCCGACTTCAAGCAATCCTTTTGCACGCTTATATAGATTCTCCTTTGCCGGTATCAACGAAACAGCTTTGCCGTCTATTTCTATGTCCTCGGGAGAGTGAACGTCTACTTTCAAAACCGCATCGGAATGTTTGGCACCTGCTTTAGCAAAACTCACTTTATGGGTTTTTCCAAAAGCATGACGAAGCGGCATAAAACGCAAATGAGCCACATTCTCACCTTCCCATTCGTATGCAATTCCATCGGTTTGTGTAGCATCAGAAGAGAGAAATTCTTTCAATTCCTCTCCATCTACATAGTATTGGGGAGATTGTTTACAATCCATTTGTTTATGCGAAATAAGGCTCCTTTGATAGAGTATTCATCGGTGTCTGGGAACCTGTGGGTTGTTCGTTAGCACCAAGTTTCACGAACATACCTTGTTCCGCATCCCAAACCATCTTTGAAGAAGAAGCTTGATTGGGATTATTCTGACGGGTGCGCATTTCATTAGCAATAGCATCGAGAGATAGGGGTTGTGCCATAAGGAAATGTTATTTATTTTGAGTTATTTTGTTATAATTATTGAATAGTTGGATATTTCCTATTTTTATAAATACAGGTCGGATTAATGGCGCAAGTATTCTTCGCGGCTGTAGGTTTCCGACATGTGGCTAAGATAATAGTCCATTGTTTGCTTCGACTGTAAAGTCTTTTCATAAATATTAAGCCATATTACACATCTTACATACACCATCCAAAGAGACATGTTTGGTTTCCATGCATTGGGATGGTAATGACAGATTTGAGTCCAGTTATTGGAATGGGGAGAGAGTGTATGGTTTGTGGCGCTTGCACTGTTCATAGGATTACCGTTATGATCTTTGAGCATGCACTCCACATAAGCATTAGGTTTCGAATTGGGATAGTCGGGACACTCTATTCTTAACACGTAAGGTGTGCCACCATTGGTCTGGGCAACAATACGGAGATAAGGAACCGCTGCATTAACAAATTGATAGGAACTTGGATTGTGCATATAATTTGCAATCACGCTCCTTTCCAAATTAAAACGATCTGCATCCATTATTTTATGTTTTTTCTTTTTCTTTTAAATTGTAACTTCATCCTCTGTTGTCGTCACATTATTATCCGGATTTTGATGCCGGGACTCATCCCTTTCTGTCGGGACTGTTTCCATTAATATCACATCTCTTCTCATTGGCATTCCTGACTCCCCGACTATGTATTGCATCGGTATAGTTTTCTTTAGCCATGTGTAGAAACGTGCATCAAGATTTGCATATCTATAGTATTCCCAATATTCCTCGCCGTCATCATTAAGAGGGGAATTGAGATCGAAATCAGCACCGTTTATCACAATATATCTCGGGGCACGTTTCGGGAATCCGTAAGGAAGCATGATTTTCAAATCTCCATTAAACATTGCAATAAGAGGTTCGCCAGAATCCTGTATCTCTGCCTGTGGATTAGCATCTTTCATTATCAGTTCAGCAGTCTTCAGGAATTGTTTCATGGTTTCCACATTCTCTACTTTTTCGGTTAACCAGTGTTGCCGGTACTGAGGTTCTGAAGGGAGTTCCTGTTGCGTTGGAGATGTCATAAACATTTCCCCATGGGAAGCTTGAGCCACTCTGGGGACATATAAGCGACCTTGAAACATTTGATTGATTACCGGACGGAAAGGACTTTCCATATCCACAACCTGCCAACGGGCATGGGAGTAATTGTCGCCCGTATTTTCATGGAAATTGAAAGCATTGACTGTGGTATGAGTCGGTGTGCAATTACCGATACACAGAAGCATTCTGGGGAATCCGGGTTGCCCCACTCCCCTTCTCATTGAGGCGACGTCTCCTCCGCTTGGATGGGCCAGAGATAATTGATGGTGGGAATGCCATTGACCAATATGCTGTAAACCGGTCTGATTACATATCTTTACTTCAACATTATCGACATATTCCGGATCTTGCACAAAGGCAGTGGAATGATGCCTTGCGTTGGGACCCGGTCCAACGACATATAGCACTACAGGAGTGCCCAATTGTGTCCAGAATCCGAACAGTTCCCCTCCTGTCTCGATGTTGGGGAAATCGAGTATGCAGCGTGACATGAAATCCAGTTCACTTTTGTAAATAATAGCCTTAGGAGATGGATAGTTAATATCTTCTTTAAGGTTTTCTGATTGGCTACGGTTATCAAAAGGACTTCCGTTGCGTTCCTCCCTGGAATATCTGTCGGAATTTTTGTTTCGGTTGAAAAATGACATAATAAAACCGGATAATCACTAACTATTACAAAAGTATAAAAAAATTTCACATCTTCCAAGAAACCATTTTTATATGATTGACATATTATTCAAAATCCTAATTTCACAATTAGATTATGTAATGGCCGGAGAGTCCTATTTTAATTAAACAAGGTAGAAATACAGTAAGGGCTCAACTTATTCAGTTTTTATGTGTTAAAATATTGAAGGGCTTTTTATAGTTCATTCACTTCTTAATTAACAACATTTATTAAAACTAAACAATATGGAAACAGCAGACAGATTAAGGCTTGAAAATCAAGTGACAGTAACAATAATAGGACCGGATGGCACGACTCTTTATTCTGCTAAAGGAAAAGGTTTTCACAACATTGAAGAGGCAATCAATGCGGCTATTAATGACGCCAATTTAGAGGTTAACCCTGAAAATTGCGTATTTGATGTAAGTAACGATTCTACAGATGTGTCACATCGCTATCGCATTAATGCACACGGTCATCTGAAACTGATAGTATAACCGTCATATTCATGTTTCCCGGGTATGATTCCAAAAGAGACAACTCATATTAAATGGATTGTCTCTTTTTTGCTTCGTTCCTGTGGGGGACCTTGAACTGCATCAATATTTTTATTTTCGCTGATTATATAATAGAGAAAAACATTGAGATTTTTTCATGAATATCTTTCGGGTCACTACATGAAATTGAAAGCATCTCAATCGGGCATACACCATCTTTTGTCTTATTTTCTATAAAAGGCACTTTTTCTTCATAACGAAATTTTATATCTGTTGTGGTTAAAAGCGCAACCGCGTGTTCACTTATTATATCCGCATATATCTCTTTTACTTCACCCAATATAATCAAGGCAGCTGCTCCTTTGCCTACAACTTTATCAAAAATAACGGAACCCTTTAAAAGCCCCGGATTTTCCTTAAGAAGGGTCATCAAAGCACGAACTCCTGGGAGACAAAACCTATATGCATCTTCTCCCTTTATTATTATACAGTTACTTTTCCCCTCCTTAAGTTCTGCGACAAGTTCTTCATACCTTCCCTTATCCATCATACTTTAATGTCCCGATTTTGTTTCACCTGTTCCACAAAAGCATCTATAGCTCTTAGTCGTTCAGGTATCTTTATATTTTGAGGACAATGAGGAGTACATTGTCCACACCCTATGCAATGACTCGCCTGCCTGAGTTTAGGCACACTTCGGTCATATCCCACAAGAAAAGCCTTCCTTGCCTTGGCGTAGTTCGCATCCTGTCGGTTAGAGGGTATTGTGCCTTGATTGACACATTTATTGTAATGTAATAATATAGCTGGGATATCAATTCCATAGGGACAAGGCATACAGTATTTACAATCATTACAAGCAATCGTAGGATATTGAACCATCAAATCCGCTGTATCATATAAATATTTTAAATCATTTTCATCTAAAGGTTTCAAAGGACAATAAGAAATAAGATTGTCCTCAAGGTGTTCCATATAAGTCATTCCACTTAACACCGTAAGTACGTTAGGGAATGTGCCTGCATACCTGAAGGCCCAAGAAGCAACACTTCTTTCAGGTTCTTTTTCTTTCAGACGAGCCACAATATGGTCGGGCACATTTGAAAGCCTCCCTCCTAATAATGGTTCCATTATAACCGCCGGGATATTTCTTTTCTCAAGTTCCGAATATAAATATTCCGCGTCAGTGTTTCTGGGATTAATCTCTTTGGCATGCTGCCAATCAAGATAATTCATCTGTATCTGTACAAAGTCCCAATTATACTTATCCTGATTGGCCAACAAATAATCAAATACTTTCACATCACCATGATAGGAAAACCCCAGATTTCGTATCTTACCTTTTTTTCTTTCCTCCAAAAGAAAATCCAATACACCATTGTCTATATATCTGTGGTTGAATTCCTCCAGACCGTCACTACCCATACCTACGCCATGGAGTAAAAGATAGTCTATATAGTCAACCTGAAGGTTTTTAAAGGAATTGTGATACATTTCCAAAGACTTCTCTCGGCTCCAAGTCTGAGGTGAGAAATTGGATAACTTTGTAGCAATAAAATATTTATTGCGAGGGTGACGACTCAGAGCTATCCCGGTTGCAGTTTCGGATAAACCTCGACAGTAAGCCGGAGAGGTGTCGAAATAGTTTACACCATGCTCAATGGCATAATCAACAAGTTGATTGACTGCCTCCTGGTCTATTTCCGCCGGTGCTCCCTCCGGAGTATCCTTGAATGGCCATCGCATGCATCCATACCCGAGCAAAGAAACCTTGTCTCCTGTGTTATGATTAGTCCGATAAGTCATCTCTCCGGGTTGCTTTTGTCCCCCTTTAGCTTCATTTTGTGAAAGGTTCTTACTTGCCTTCTCACATCCTGCAAAAGTAAATCCGACAACCGAGACACCTAACCCCAATCTTTTAAGAAATCCTCTTCTATCTATATTCTCTTTATTCATCAGAAATTATAAAACTAAAATGACAACAACCAAACTACACTAAGCGGTGTCTTTCATTCCCTTCTACGTAGATGGCACTGAAAGGTCTTGAGGGACAAAGATGTTCACAAGCCCCACAACCGATACATTTCTCGGTATCTACGGCGGGTATCTTCAAAGATTCCTCATCTCCGGAGAATGATGCTACCATCTGGATTGCTCCAACCGGACAATGCCTTTCACAATTGCCACATGAAACACCATCTGTCAATGGTATGCAATTCTCACTAATCCATTGAGCTCTTCCTATCTGGATGGATGATTTCTCTGCAATGTCTATTTTCTGTATCGCTCCAGTGGGGCAAACTTCGGAACATTTGGTACATTCAGGACGGCAATAGCCTCTCTCGTATGAAGCCACGGGATGCATGAAGTTAGAAAGATTGCCTGACGGTCTTAATACATGGTTTGGACATACTGTCACACACAACTGACAACCTGTGCATCTGGAAGCTATGTTTACATGACTCTTGGATCCGGGTGGCGAAATATGTTTGTTTCTTTTTGGTATTTTCTTGTCTTCAATGACAGCAAGTCCCCCGTCAACCGTCTTTTCTGCTGCATTCATCAAAGCAGCCCCTCCCATAAATGCCATCAGTCCTAAGAAATTCCTTTTGGAAGAATCATTTACCGGACCCTTTTGAAGAGTTATAGTCTCAACGGCCGGAGTGACAACTTCGACCTTTTCTCGCTTGTAGGTATATTTGATAGCACTCTTATGGCATTTGCCAATACAATCCATACAGCTCACGCATCTTGAATAATCTATACTATGGGCCTTGCTATCGATACAGGCAGCCTTACAGTTCTTGGCACATAAACCACAGCTGTTACATTTTGCAATATCTATAGAGGGTCTGTAAATTGAGAATCTTGAAAGGAACCCTAAGAATGTACCCACGGGACAGATGGAATTACAATAAGTCCGGCCATTTCTCCATGCAAGGATACCTATTGTTACAAGGGTTATGACTGAAGTTGCGAACAATACCCAACTCTTTATCCAAAGTTCCCTTGAATAGAACGTATAGCTCTGCATTCTTTCGGAGACATCGGCGAGTAAATTGTTCCCCCAGATCCATACAGGACTGAAAAGACTATGCACAATCCTTCCAAAAGAACTGTAAGGGGCTAACATTCCTACGATTGAACCGATTCCGAAAATTACGGCCAATATCATCACTCCGAAAAGCGTATATCGCCATATATTACGTGCAGGAGAATAACTGTATCTGTTCTTCTTACTCCATTTACCGAACTTGGCGAAGATATCCTGCAAAACTCCCAAAGGGCATATAACAGAGCAATAAATCCTCCCGAACAGCAGTGTCATTGCTATCAATCCGACAATAACAGCCACATTTAAGGCAAAAACTGCCGGAAGAAACTGAACCTTAGCTATCCAACCGAACCATATATGGATCGTTCCTGTAAAATCCAAAAAGAGTAAAGTAGCTCCAATGAAAAAGATCAGTGCTAATGTAATCCTTATGTTTCGTAGCATTGAAATTGATGTATGGTTAGAATATCTGTTTATATATAAACGGATTAGAATATAATTTCTTATTTAACATTTTTTATTTTTTGTTTATTTAAGGAATAACATTATGAAGTTTTTTCATTATTTATGAAAGAGAGCTCCTTTCATGAAATCTTATATATATATTTCATCAAATTTATGCTTCTCTTGATGTCTGTTTCGATATAATAAGTTGTTGGCATGGCCTTATTAAATATTTTTTATACGTGCATAAAGGTAACTAAGGAGATATGTAAAAATGACTAATATGGAATTCAAAAATATTTGGTAATTTTACATCAATCTTCAATTTTATTGAATTTTTCATAGGATGGCTTTACCTGATATTAATAGCACACCTTTAAACAATAGTAACCCTCCTACCCCGTCACCAGGGAATCCTATTGGTTGGAAAGAAGATCTGGCGCAGAGACTCAAATCTTTCTGGAAAGATTTGTTATCTTACTTTAACGTAGCAGACGATCTCGAACCCCAACAGGATGTGGAGCAATCGATCCGCTCCGGTGTGGATTTTAAAGGCAGCCAATTGCTGGTGCTTATTTTTGCCATTTTCATAGCATCGCTGGGGTTGAACACCGACAGCATTCCGGTTGTGATCGGCGCCATGTTGATTTCACCCTTGATGGGGCCCATTATAGGAATGGGTCTTGGTATCGGGATAGCCGATTACGCGTTGCTAAAACGAAGCTTCAAAAACATCTCAATGGCTGTGTTGGGGTCTCTTGCTGCTTCGGCCATTTACTTTCTGATTTCTCCCCAATATGAAGGCAGCAGTCAGTTATTGGCAAGAACTTCCCCCTCGATCTATGACGTATTTGTAGCACTGTTTGGCGGCGCTGCAGGTTTTGTTAGTATCGCTTGCCGCAACAAAGGGCAGGTGATGCCCGGTGTAGCCATCGCTACATCCCTGATGCCTCCGCTATGTACAGCCGGTTACGGTATAGCCACCTGGCAGGGACATTTCTTCTGGGGAGCTTTATATCTATTCTTCACAAATATGATTTTCATCCTTTTCGCCACATGGATTGGAGTGAAGATACTGAAATACAAAGGAGTAGTTTATCAGAATAACGGACGTAACAAACGGGTGCAGACTTTTGTTACAGTAGTTGTGTTCTGCACTGTAGGAGTCAGTTGTTTCCTTACGGTTCAGATGATCCGAAAGAATATATTTCTGGCAAAAGCACAGAACTTTGTAGAACAACAGATGGTATTTTCCAATACTCAGGTTTTGAGTCACAAAGAATATATCGAAAGCGGGAAGCATTATATCGATGTAACGCTTATCGGTAGCGCTCTCCCGAAAGATTCACTGCAACTGGCAATGATGAACAAACTTGACAGCGTGGGACTCGGAGGAACAATCCTGCAGATTAAACAAGGCTTCTCTGTCAATTCATTGTCATCGGGAACCTCATCTCCGGAAAAGAATTTTGCGGAATTTTATTCTATGGCTCAGCAAGAACTTCTCCAACGTCAAAGTGTGATAGATTCTTTAAAGGAAGTGATAAGTGGAAATAATCGTTTTAGTCAACAAAGTGCGGAGATAGTGCCCGAAGTCAAAGTACTTTTCCCATCTGTAAAAGATATGGCACTCTCTCAAATGGTTGTGACCTCTGTAGACTCTGTAAGACTTGACACTGTAAGTATGGTCTTTGTAAAGGCCAATAATTATCTTCCGGAAACAGAACGCAGGAAACTATTGGATTTCCTTCGTTTAAGATTTGACGACGAAAAACTTGGTCTGACCGTTAATCCTATCAATTTCCCCTGGCCTCGATAGTTGGAACACAAACGGACGTCATCTGAGTTTTAGCGGTAATCTTAAACCAAGAATTAACTTTCTTTTAGTCATTGGAGGCATGAGTCTATATGTTGGGATTAGCAGCAGAATTCATTAACTTTGCAAAAAATATTTCCCTGGTATGTCGCAAGTTAATCTGAAAGGACTGGGAGTAGCGTTAGTGACGCCATTTCATCAAGACGAAACAATTGATTATTCATCTTTAAAGAAAGTCATTGATCATATAATTGAGGGAGGGTGTGACTATATAGTTGTTTTGGGGACCACAGCAGAAACTCCTACACTTTCACTGACAGAAAAGGAGAAGACGGCAGAGTTTGTTAAGAAAGAAGTAAACGGAAGAAAACCGCTTGTCATAGGTATCGGAGGGAATAACACCAAAGGTATATTGGACGATATACATAATAGAAACCTTGAGGGTTATTCTGCCATCCTTTCGGTGGCTCCATATTATAATAAACCCACACAGGAAGGACTGTATTATCATTTTAAGGCTATAGCTGACAATTCTCCACTCCCTATTATCCTCTATAATGTGCCCGGACGCACCGGAGTGAACATTACATCAAACACTACACTCAGACTTGCCCTTGCATCTTCCAACATCATAGGTATAAAAGAAGCCTCCGGAAGATTGGATCAATGTCAAGAGATAATTAAGGGCTGTCCCAAGGGGTTCAGCCTTATTTCCGGTAATGACAACGACACTGCTGCAATCATGGCTATGGGAGGAGAAGGGGTTATTTCCGTATTAGGTAATGCCCTTACAAAAGAGATGAAAAGACTTGTAAATCTTTGCCTCAACTCAAAATTCGAGGAGGCTGGAGAATTACAGAAAACCTTGCAACCACTTATAGGCCATCTTTTTGAAGATGGAAATCCTGCAGGTGTGAAAAGTCTTTTATCAGAAATGGGTCTTTTAGAGAACTTTCTCAGATTGCCTCTTCTGCCGGTGAGCAATGGGGTTAAAGAGAAACTACACAGAGAATTCAAGAATTTTATTTAAAAAGTGCTTTCCATAATTTTATTAAGGCATGGTCTAAATCCTATAGTAACGATGAATTAATAGACCGGGTCGATTTTAAAATCCTAAAAAACTATATATAATGATAGATCCTGTAACAGTGCAAAAAATCAAAGACACAGCTGATATAGTTGATGTAGTGAGCGATTATGTGCATTTAGTGAGAAGAGGATCCAATTATATGGGTTTATGCCCGTTCCATAATGAGCGTACACCCTCTTTTTCAGTAAATAAAAGCAGGAATTTCTGTCATTGTTTTTCATGCCACAAGGGAGGAGGCCCGATAAGTTTCATCATGGAAAAAGAAGGCGTTTCCTATCATGAGGCCTTGCTTCAACTTGCCAGAAAATATGGAATAGAAGTAAAGGAACGGGAGCTTACCAATGAAGAACGGGAACAACAGACCCGTCGGGAGGGTATGCTTGTGGCAAACGACTGGGCAAAAAATTATTTCTCTAATAATCTGCATGAGAAAGAAGACGGGCAAAACATTGGCCTGACCTATCTTTATGGAAGAAAGGTGACCCCGGAAGCTGTCAAGGCTTTCCAATTAGGCTATGCCATTGACAAAGCGACCGATTTCACTGATGAAGCGTTAAAAAAGGGGTTCTCTCTTGAGATTTTAAAAGCTACGGGCCTTACCGGCACCGGACAGCAAGGTGGCAATTACGACCGTTTCCGGGGAAGAGTGATTTTCCCCATATTGAACACGGCAGGGAAAACAGTGGCATTCGGAGGCAGAGACATCAAGGGAGTATCACCTGCTAAATATGTGAACTCTCCTGAATCTGAAGTTTATTCAAAGAGCCGTGAACTATATGGCATATATCAGGCCAAGGCCGATATGGTTAAACTCAAAAAGGTCTATCTGGTTGAAGGTTATCTTGATGTTATTGGAATGTGGCAATCCGGGATAAGAAACGTGGTTGCTTCTTCCGGAACTGCACTTACAGACGGTCAAATTAATCTCATACACCGTTTCACGGAAGATGTGGTGTTGATTTATGACGGGGATTCAGCAGGAATCAAGGCTTCTTTACGTGGAATCGATATGCTGCTGGCTCATAATCTGAACGTGAAAGCTGTGCCTCTCCCGGAAGGGGATGATCCGGATTCCCTTGCCGCCAGACTTACTCCTGAAGAACTTCGCGATTATCTTCAGGAAAATGAGGTGGATATAATACGATTTAAGATAAATGTACTGCTCGACGACACAAAAAACGATCCTCAGAAAAGATGGATGGTAGTCAGAAGTATCGTCGAAAGTATAGCCCACATCCCCGACAAAATTAAACGTGATATTTATATTCAGGATTGTAGTATTCTGCTTGATATTAAGGAAGATACTTTGAGTTCGGAAGTTGCGAAAGCCCGCTATAAAATAGTGGAGCAAGAGAAAATTAAACGCCGCACTGACGATCTCAATAAAAACTTCACGCCGGGACAGCAATCATCGGTTTCCAGTGAAAGTAATGATCCAATCGAAGATCAGCCTGCAACACCTGAGAGAGTCTCCACACTAATACCCTCTCCTCTTTTCCCCTTGGAAAGGGAACTTTTAGACAACTGTCTTAAATATGGTCTTGTCGGGTTATGGCCAAATGAAGAGCCCGGAAAGGAAGATGAAGTGGTAACAGTAGTGGAGTATATCTCTGAGGAACTGGAAGTGGATGGAATCTCTTTCACCCATCCTGAATATGCCAAAGTATTTGAGCATTTGAAAAAGATTGTGCCTGAATTTAAGGAAGACCTACGTGACAATGAAAAACTTGTGGTAATGAAAACCACAGAAAAATGGGAAGAGGAGACAGACTTGATCAGACAAAAAAATATCTCCCTTTCCGAAATAAAAAGTGAAGAGGAGAAAATTAAACTTAGATTAAACCAATTTGCACTGGAGGAAAGAGAACGATTTGCTAAAAATTATATCCTTGATAAATTCGGTAATCATCCCGATGACATCATCAGAAACCAGACAATAAGGGCATTATCTGAGAAACATCAGTTGAGCCAATTGTTCACTAAAAACAAACCTTCTGAAAAAACCGAAGAAAAAATATTGTCGATAATCCTAAATTCCCTAAATGTATTGAAAAACGGGATAATAGATCTGCATCTGAAAAGTCTTATGGAGCAACTTAAGAATTTGAAGCCCAATCAACAGGAACTTCAAGAGGAGCTGCATGGGAAAATTAGTGATATCATCCAGATGAGAAGTCGGATGGCTAAAGATATCGGCGACCGGATAATCAGTCCGCGGCTTAAATAAGAGATTTGACAGTTTCTATAAATTCTGTTTGAGGCAGATCATAAGGAATCCAATTTATTTTGAAACCACGTCGTTCCATTCCCCTAAACCATGTCATCTGCCTTTTTGCAAATTGATGAATTGATATTTCCAATTCATCAACCATTTGTTGATATGGCATCTTACCGATTACATAAAGGGTTAGATACTTATATTCAAGGCCATAATAAATCAAATCTTCAGGTTTAACACCCTTTTGAATAAGACCTGTAACCTCTTCTACCATTCCTTCATCCAATCTTTTCTTAAGGCGATCAGAAATTCTTTTACGTCGGAGTTCCCTCGGGATATCTATCCCGATTATCAGAGAATCCAGTGGTTTTGCTTTTTTTCTGTCAGCTACTTCGGCAAGTTCCCAATTATTACGATAGAATTCCTCTATCTCGATAGCCCTTACTGCACGCTTCACAGTGTCGACATCTGTCTTATTATGGAGCACCTTATAACCTCTTAAAATTTCTGTGAGCTCTTCTAATGAAAGTAATTCGAGCTTATTTCTCAATTCAGGATTTACAGGGACCTCAGGAAGTTGTATCCCACTCAGTACAGTCTCGATATACATACCGGTTCCCCCGCAAAATATGACACTTTTCCCTTTATCACAAATTTCTTTGCGAGCCTTATGAAAATCTGAAATGAATCTGTGAAGGTTGTATTTTTCCCCTGCCTCGCATATATCAATCAGATGATAGGGAATTCCATTATATTCTTTTAAATCTTTCCCGGTTCCAAGATCCATTCCTCTATAGACCTGTCTGGAATCCCCACTGATTATCTCGCCATTAAGAGCTTCAGCAAGATCTACGGCTCTTCTGGTTTTACCCGTGGCCGTAGGTCCAAGGATTGTAATCATCCTAATTTCTTGTGGGATTTCTGAATCCGGTCGCGCCACCATTTTTTAAGTTTAAATAAAGGGGTGTCGGAATTAAAGAGTGAAATCTGGATCCATTTGTCGTCTTGAAAATCAATCTTTGATTTTCTTACTTCAAGAAGATTGAAACTGGGGCTATAGGATCGTATTCCTGATTTTCGTTTTCCCTCTTCATCGAATATCTTTTCCGTGAGCATTATGGTAGCGAGCCTCGTTATATCATATACTGCGAGTTCGGCCATCATATTGGGCATATTGGAATATAAATATTTCACCTTGTCAAAAGGCACCCATTGACCGGCAGTTTCAAGTTCCGGATAATCGGAAATATCTCCGTCAAGAAAGTAGAAATATCTCAAAAGACTATGCTTGTCATCATCCGGACTCTTTCGTCCATAAAAGAATTTTAACTCACCGTTTCCCACGCCCGTCATTCTTTCTATCACTTTTTTTACATCTTCACCATAGATACCATTCATGGTTTGCTTGGTAAAGAAAGGTGTATCGATTACTTTTTCCCGTCCTGAATTCGGATCGTAGGCTTCCTGTGTGAGGTAAAGATTATTACCGCATACCACATAAAATCTCAAATAAGTCTTTGCGGTCATGTCTCGCAGTTCATCCGGTGTGATCAACTCATTATTCTCTTTGAGGTCAAGATAAAGATTATAATATCGCCAAGAGAAATAGAGCCAGTCAAGAGCCACACCTATGACTGTGAGCCAGGTGAATACATAATTGTCACGGGCGTTCACATTAACATTGATGTAGCTAAACTGATAATAGGCCCAGACTGCGAGCGACAACACAGCAGCCATTATAATGAAATTCTTAAGCTGCAGATGTGCCTCCTGATTCAGCACACCACCGGCACCTCTTTGCCCCCCCAGGCTTCTGCGACTGCGACAATCGATACAAGCCCTCATTTTTCTCCTCTGAAAATAAGTTATTGCGATAACCACACAACTTATCGGATTTAATATCAAGGCAGGAATGAAAGGATCTGTAAAAAATATGAATTCATGGGGCATTTCAAATAGACCCCATATATGCATCAAATTTAGTATGATTGTGACAAAAGCGTAGACAACAATTCCATAAAGTATAGCCACAGATGGGATTATACAGCTCTTTATGGTGCTCAATCTTTCATTATAAATGTAGACATAAAGTCCGGCTGCAATCAATAAAGCCACCACCGGAGAGAGATAATATGGAAGCAGTTTGGAAAATACCAGAGTGGCAACGACTGCAAGAAGACACACCGTAAGGTTCTTCCACAAACCATAGACCTGACTACTGTTTATTTTTCCTAAATCTTTCACTTTCTATTATTTTGACAATTAATGAAACAACCTATTTATCCTTTACACTGGTATAACAATCATACTTTCTCTTTGGTTTATATTTATCAATATTACAGCTTCAGTAAAGCTGCCTGATAAATTTAGCTATGATTGTGAAACTTGTATGTCTTAAAGATTGTCGTTCAGGAAGGATAGTATTTTATTAAACAACTGTACTCGGGCGTCACACATTCTAAGGCTATGTTCAAAACCGGAATAAATCATCATATCACAAACCTTACCCTCTGATGACAACTTTGAGGTGTATTTCAACGTATTATACATGTGTACATTATCATCGTTAGTGCCAGAAACCACCAATAGTTTGGCTTTCAGGTTTGCTGTGTAATTCAGGGCCGATGAGGTCCTATATCCCCCGACATTTGTTTCCGGAGTACGCATAAACCTTTCAGTATAAATTCCGTCGTAGAATCTCCAATCTGACACAGGAGCCATGGCCACCCCTGCTTTCAGAGGAGAATCCTCCTTACCAACTTCCATAAGAGTCATATATCCGCCATAGCTCCAGCCAAAACAGCCCAACCGATTTGCGTCGACATAAGGAAGAGACGCAAAATATCTTACAGCAGCCAACTGGTCTCTTGTTTCAAGATCTCCAAGATTGAGATAGACACATTTTGCCCATTCATTTGTGCGGTTGCCCGTACCTCTGCCATCCACACACGCCACCACATATCCTTGGGAAGCCAGATAGAAAATACCTTCCATTTTCCAACGGTCGAGAACTTCCTGAGATTCAGGGCCATTATATTGATACATCAATAGAGGATATTTTTCAGATGAATTAAAATTCAATGGCTTAATGATATAACCATTCATAAGTTCCCCCTCATCATTCTTCACTTGAAGGAATTCCATCTTAGGTGCACCCGAGTATTTGTCAGCGTAAGCTCGGTTCATCTCCAACTCTGCCAGCTGAGCTCCTGAAGAACTGCATATTGTATATTGGGTTGGAGTCGTAGCGCTACTGAATGTCTTCACAAAATAATTCATACCCTTACTGAAAGAGGCAGAAGATGTGCCCGTTTTCCCGGATAATATTTTCAAGACTCCTTTAGGATCAACACTTACTATGCTCCTATAGATAGGTCCGAGGGAAGTTGTCTGCATGAAATGTATCCCCCTTTTGTCGCACCCATAATATTGGGTCACATTAAAATCTCCTTTAGTCAAGGGGCGTTTCAGGTTACCGTTATAATCATAAATATACAGATGCTTATAGCCCGTCTTCTCGCTACAGAACACAAAGTCGTTACTACCGTAATGAATATCCTGATAGACAGTAGGACTAAGCCAGGTAGAACTCTCCTCCGTCAGTATATTCTTTGCAACAGTTGAAGCCGGATTTACATTGAAAAGTTTCATTGTATTTTGAAGACGGTTCAAAACTGCCACCATCAGTCTGCTTCCATCGGCTCCGAATTCAATCGACGGTATGTAGTCATCGGAAGCCATAGGAATGTCCATCTTCTTTGTGGTGCGGTTATCAAGATTGTAGGCATAGACATTCACAACTGAATTTTTATAGCCTGGCAACATATACTTATAGGTATAAGTTTCGGGATATAGATCCGAAAGGGGATCTGAATCGCAATAACCGAGATATTTATCAAAACGATACTCAGGCACTTCTGTCTCGTCAAACTTTATATAAGCCAACACAGTATCGTCTCCGTTCCAGCGTAAAGCCGTTAGCATGTCAAACTCCTCTTCGTAACTCCAGTCAGGTATGCCGTTTATAATTTTCCCTTTCTCGCCGTCAGATGTAATGGCATAATCTGTTTTATAATCCAGATTAGAAATCCAGATGTTGTTGTCACGTTCATAAGCCACATATCTACCGTCGTGGGAGATAGTAGCGCCACGTTGCATACCTTTATCACTCACACGCGCAAGAGTGGAACGGAAAGTATCGTAAACATAATATTCCGCACGAAAACTGTAACGATAGATCTTCTCGCTGTTATTCCAAAGAAGAATCTTCTTTTCGTTCTCGCTAAGTTTGAAACCCTCGAAATCATCGATTCTCAAATCACCCTTTACTTCCGAGAGACGGAAAAGCTCACCTGTCTTTTTCCCCGTTTTATAACTGAATTTCTCAATTGCCTTTCCATCATTGCTTATAGCGGCGAAAGACTCTCCATCAGCCAAAGGAGTGATATCATTGATAGACTTCGGCGTTGTGTATTTCAAATCACAATAGTCAGAAATCGATAGTTCGGCTTTTATAATAAAGGTCGTGGCCATCAAGAGGAGGCCCGAAATAATTTTTCTAACCATAGAAGCAACGTTAATAAGCACGGGCTACAATCACACGACGTTTTGAAGGTTTTCCGGTCACCATACATATACCTTCCTCCTCTTCTCCATCCAATGGGATGCAACGGATAGTAGCCTTTGTCTCCTCCTTAATCTTCTCTTCGGTTTCCGTAGTGCCGTCCCAATGGACCAGAAAGAAACCGCCATTTTCTATTTTTTCTTTGAATTCATCGTAAGTATCCACTTTGAAAGTGTTTTCTTCCCTTAGTTTCAAAGCACGATTGAAAAGAGAGTCCTGAATCGATTCGAGTTCTCTTTCCACTGTCTCGACGATACCTTCCAGTGCCACAGTCTCTTTTTCGAGTGTGTCACGACGCATAAGTTCCACAGTACCGTTTTCAAGGTCTCGAGCACCTAAAGCGAGTCTTACGGGAACTCCTTTCAATTCATAATCGGCAAACTTAAATCCCGGACGACGGTTGTCGGCATCGTCGTATTTCACACTGATACCCCTCTTTCTGAATTCTTCTACTATAGGACGAACCGTCTTGGAGATTTCGTCTTTCTGCTCCTGACTCATATAAATTGGCACAATAACAACTTGAATCGGGGCAAGTTTCGGGGGAAGCACAAGACCATTGTCATCAGAATGAGTCATAATCAGAGCTCCCATCAATCGTGTAGACACACCCCAGGAATTTGCCCAGACATATTCGGGTTTATTTTCCTTATTGATAAAAGTCACATCAAAGGCTTTGGCGAAGTTTTGTCCGAGGTTATGGGATGTACCGCTCTGCAGAGCCTTTCCATCCTGCATCATTGCCTCAATGGTGTAAGTATTGACTGCCCCTGCGAATCTTTCGTTTTCACTCTTGACACCTTTAATCACCGGCATAGCCATATATTTCTCGGCGAAATCTGCATACACGTTGATCATTTCTACCGTGCGTTTCTCCGACTCCTCGGCAGTTTCATGAGCACAATGGCCCTCCTGCCATAGGAATTCGGATGTGCGCAAAAACATTCTTGTCCTCATCTCCCAACGCATCACGTTTGCCCATTGATTTATCAGGAGTGGGAGGTCACGATAGCTGTGTATCCAGTTTTTATATGTGCCCCAAATAATAGTTTCGGAAGTTGGACGCACTATATATTCCTCCTCAAGTCGAGCTTCGGGGTCAACAATCACACCTCCGCCATTCGGATCGTTTTTCAGACGGTAGTGAGTTACCACGGCACACTCCTTTGCGAAACCTTCCACATGTTCTGCCTCACGACAAAGGAAAGACTTGGGTATCAACAAGGGAAAATAAGCATTCTGAACTCCGGTAGCCTTGAACATAGAGTCGAGTGTCTGTTGCATTTTTTCCCAAATGGCATAGCCATAAGGTTTGATAACCATACATCCTCTGACCGGACTTTGTTCAGCCAAATCAGCTTTAACCACCAACTCATTATACCATTTAGAATAATCTTCACCTCTTTTTGTGAGATCTTTAAGTTCCTTTGCCATTTTATTTAGAATTCTTTTTAGAATTTTATAATCAGTTTTTATCTCAAAATTAAAGGCTTCCGCTCTTTAATAAGTTAAGGAATCACCGTAGCCTGTCGGCCGCCCTCAGTAAGGAATAATCCTGAGCCATCCTGTAGTACGCTAAAATGGTACTTACGATGGCAATAAGAGGACAAATGATATTAGTCTTCCACCAGATATGTCCTGCATCTTCTCTGAACGACCAGAAACCCAGAAGACCGCAAACACAGCAATCGGCAATAATAAATAGAAGTGCAACTATACAAACCCGTTGTTGAAGCCTTAGGTTCTTATAAAGAAAAATATCAATTAACAACAGCACAATTGTTGTTATTGAGAGCATAAAGAAATACCAGGTGTGCACCACGATAGGTTCCGATCCGTTATCCGGGATTCCTTCCTGATAAAACCCGAGAGCGTTAAAACTAAAAGTATAATCTTCCGTTACTATTTCCCCTATCGGGAGGAATGTGAAACAAGCCATAACCGCGGCTGCAATAAAGAGGAGTACGGTTTGCCAACGTTGTATTACCATTTTAAAATTATCAGTTTTATTTCAAGTGCAAATTTACAGAAAAACAGTGAGAATAGCCACACTTTACACCTGCTTTCACATATTGTAACGATTGGTGAAAATAAGACCTGACGAGACAAGGAAATTTATTAAATGGAGCATTAAAAAAAGCGGAAGTATGTTTCACAACATTCCGCCGCCGGGTGATTCAGTTTGATTTTCTCACCTTCACAGGCAATAGAATTTCACCAAACCACTACTTACAAAGTTATATCACTATTATTGTTATTCCCTAAATCGCCGCACAATGAATTGTGCGGATATCTTTCCGGCTGCAAATTTAAAAAAAATTTTATAAACCTGCTAGAAACTTAGACAAAACATGAGTTTTGCAGTAGTTTTAACCCTATTTTTTAGAGTAAAATCCGTTTATTTTGTAATATCCATTTTATCCCTGACTACGTTTCAGCCCGGACGTGCCTCTTCTTCCTCCCGGCATTTCCCTTTTGACTGGAATTGTCTTCATTTTTTCTCCTTCAATTTTCTCAGGTTCTTTTTTCACTATAGAATCTTTCAATTCTACATTTTTAGAATCTGATTCTATTGAATCCTTCACTACCGGTTTTTCAGGTGCTTTCTGTTGCCTTAATATTCCGAAATGTTTCTGACTCCTTTTTTTCTGCTGATAAGATAAGCTGTCAAAGGCCTCAGCCTTAAGAGTGATACTGTCAATGTAGAGAGGCAAAACTTTAGCCGCGTCCTTCAGATGCATTACTCCGAAAAGCCTCGATACCTCTTTAGCCGTGTCAGTCTGCAGTGAGATATCCACTTTATTCCGGTTATTGGTATTAGTAATTACAGCCTCTCCGTGTCCATCGGAATATTCTACACCAAAAGTTGTTTTCAGAGTGGCGGCATTCGGAAGGAAGAATGAGAATTCCATTATTTTGCCCTTTTCCATATCAGATACTGGAAAAGAAAAAGTGAAAGTTTCATCTCCGCTCAATGGAGATATTATAAGATGAGTCGGATAGGGCCAGAGATTATCGGTTTCAATTGGTTTCATACCGGGTTGCTCCGTGTATTTCTTCTTCCGTTTATTTATTTCTTTATCCACTTTTTCAAAAAGAGCGGCATAATCATCCATGTTTCTGCCATACCATGCAAGAGTGGTGTCTAATTCCTCTTCTGTGACACCATGAGCTCTGAGAACCCTTTTCCCCATTTCGAGCTTATCCTTACTGGATGCAGCCATTTGTGTGTTGGCATAAGATTCCGTCAATTCCATGTCAACCAATAGATTGACCATCTTGTCTTCTGACAGGACATTGGAAGGTCGACCATTACAACTCATACCCGCAAGAAGAAGGCTAAAAAATATGAAAGGTAACAGAAGTCCGGCCTTATTTTTCATCAGTTTTTTCTTTGTCGGATATCATCTTATTACTGCCGAAAATCCCAAATGCCCGCGAAGCATCCGTGGAATAAAAGAATATCAAAAGGCACACACCGACACATATCGAGGCGTCGGCAATATTGAAAATATATTGGAAGAACTCAAAATATGTCCCCCCAAAAAAAGGAATCCATTCCGGCCAATAGAAATCAAACAGAGGGAAATACATCATGTCAACAACTCTTCCTTCAAACCATCCGGCATACCCTCCGTCAAGAGGGAAGATTTCTGCAATCCTTGGAGGTATCGGGTTGTTGAAAATAACTCCATAAAAAACACAGTCAAAAATATTACCGGCAGCTCCTGCTGTAATCAATGCTATAGCCACATAAAATCCCAACCGGATCCCTTCAGCAAAGCGTATTCTCACCACAAACCAAACAAAAAGACCAACGGCAATGATTCTACCGAAAGTGAGCACAAGTTTGTTCCAAAGCTCCAATCCGAATGCCATCCCATTATTCTCTATGAATTTCAGGTGCCACCAGCTTGTGATCGGAAGATCCTCTCCCATATAAAAGGATGTTTTGACCCAGATTTTCATAATCTGGTCGGCGAGTATTACGGCTATACAGACAGCAAATACAACCCAGAGCCTCTTGGAGGCCCGGGCTGTATCATTTTCTATCATCTCTATCCTTTCGGTCGAGTTTTCTTTATTCACTTTTTGATAGGCTTACTTTGGCATCAATGCCTTCAAGATCCAAGGCTACAGCATCTTCTCCATCCAGATGGTCAACAAGCTTGAGATTGTTGGCCAGAACCTGACCGGCAATATAGTCTCCAAAAGACTCTACAGCATCCCTGATTTCCGGCACATCCGAGAGTAATATGTTTATTTTATCCGTGATTTCAAGACCACTTGATTTGCGGAGGTTCTGAATTCTGTTGATGAGTTCGCGGGCCATCCCTTCGTTACGCAATTCAGGAGTAACTGTGACATCAAGAGCCACTGTGATATCGCCGTCGTTGGCCACCTGCCATCCCGGGATATCTTCCGCGAAAATATCCACATCCTCAAGCGTCACAACGGGTGAACCTTCGATTGCCATGAAAGTGAACTCTCCGTTTTTCTCAAGTTGAGCAATCTGAGGTTGCGTCATGCTTTGAATAGCGGCTCCCAATTGCTTCATTACTTTACCATATTTCGGACCCAACTTCTTGAAATCAGCCTTCACCTTCTTTACCAGTCCACTCTCTTCATTGTCAACAATCTTGAGTTCCTTGATATTCACCTCACTCTTTATAAGATTTTCAAGAGCCTTTACACCTTCTTTTTCTTCCGTATCCGCCACAGAAACCAGCAAGGTCTGGAGGGGCTGACGCACTTTTAAATTAGTTTTCCTACGTAGTGCAAGCACATTAGAAGTAACTTTTTGAGCTAAAGCCATTCGTTTCTCTAAAGCCTTGTCTACGAGTGCCGGGTCAGTCTCCGGGAAATCTGCCGTGTGAACTGATGCATATCCCTCTCCTGTAAGACCGGGTTCCACAAGATCTTTGTACAAACGATCAGAATAGAACGGAGCAAAAGGAGCCATCAATAATGCTACGGTCTTGAGGCATGTATAGAGGGTCTGATAAGCCGACAATTTATCATCATCCATCTCGCCTGCCCAGAAACGCTTACGGTTAAGCCGCACATACCAATTACTAAGGTTATCATTTACAAAATCATCAATTGCGCGTGCAGCTCGTGTCGGTTCATAGTCGTCCAAAGCTTCAGTGACTTCAGCCACAAGACTATTTAGAAGTGAAAGTATCCAACGATCTATCTCGGGTCGTTTCGTTGTTTCCACCGGTTTTTCTGCACCTGTGAATCCATCCACGTTGGCATATAGCGCAAAGAACTTGTAAGTGTTGTAGAGAGTGGCAAAAAGTTTTCTCGCCACTTCCTCCACTCCTTTTTCATCATATTTGAGGTTGTCCCACGGAGCCGAGTTGGAAATCATATACCATCTTACAGGGTCACTTCCATATTTTTCGATATTTCCAAACGGGTCGATAGCATTCCCAAGACGTTTCGACATCTTGTTGCCATTCTTGTCGAGCACCAATCCATTTGATATCACCGCTTTGAAAGCCACAGAATCAAATATCATCCCGGCGATTGCATGGAGAGTGAAGAACCATCCTCGGGTCTGGTCGACTCCCTCGGCGATAAAATCAGCCGGATAAACCTCCTTGCCATCCAGAAGCTCTTTATTCTCAAAAGGATAGTGGATTTGAGCATAGGGCATCGCTCCGGAATCAAACCAAACATCTATAAGATCTGTCTCTCTCTTCATTGGTTTTCCCGATTCCGAAACCAAGATTATTTCATCCACGTAGGGTCTATGCAGATCGATATGTTCATAATTCTCCTTAGAGTTATCATTCGGGTTGAAACCCTTATCCCTGATCGGGTTGGATTTCATCACTCCGGCTTTCACCGCCTTGTCTACTTCTTCACAGAGTTGCGAATAGCTTCCAATACATATCTCCTCCTTCCCATCTTCTGTTCTCCAGATTGGCAAAGGAGTACCCCAATAACGGCTACGCGACAGATTCCAATCCTGTAGATTTTCAAGCCACTTCCCGAATCGACCCGAACCGGTGGATGCCGGCTTCCATTTTATCTTTTCGTTAAGTTTTATGAGATTGTCGCGGGAAGCTGTGGTACGGATAAACCAACTGTCGAGCGGATAATACAACACCGGTTTATCCGTTCGCCAGCAATGTGGATAATTGTGCACATGCTTCTCAATCCTAAAGGCTTTACCCTCCTTTTTTAGTTCTATGGAAAGCACTACATTAAGATCTTCTGCCTTCTCAGCTGCCACAGCATCATACTTCCCATCTTTATTGAACTCCGGGGCATAGGCATTCTTTACAAAATTACCCGCATGCTTATCATATTCAGCTATATTGACGCATTTCTCAACAAATTCGGCAGCCAATTCATTAAGATTGAAATATTTTCCCGAGAGATCTACCATCGGACGTGTCTCTCCACTTTTGTCGATCATGAAAAGTGGAGGAATACCGGCTAATTTAGCCACTTTAGCATCATCTGCACCGAAAGTAGGAGCAATATGCACAATACCCGTACCATCTTCTGTTGTTACATAATCGCCGGGAATTACTCTGAAGGCCAAATCAGCAACCTCCTCAAATTTATCTTCGCCAACCGAGAACACTTTATCCGGATGTTGCGTTGCATAATCCTTGAATATAGCCTCTGTATGGTCATTGAGTGGTTCAACAGGTTTAACCCATGGCATCAGCTGGGCATATTTCATGCCGACGAGATCTGAACCTTTCCATTTACCTACTATTTTATAAGGAATTATCTTGTCTCCTTCCTTATAGTCCTCGAGGGAAAGGCTTTCACCCTCTTTCTTAAAGTAAGCCGGTAGTAACACCTCGGCAAGAACCACAGTAATTTTCTCACCGGTGTATGGATTGTAAGTATTGACAGCCACATAATCAAAAGAAGGGCCTACACAAAGGGCGGTATTCGACGGAAGCGTCCAGGGTGTAGTGGTCCAGGCCATGAAGAATGATCTCCCCCATCCGGTCATCTCCTTTTTCGGTTCAAGGATTTCAAACAGAGCAGTCGCTGTAGTGTCTTTCACGTCACGGTAACATCCGGGCTGATTAAGTTCGTGAGTACTTAAACCCGTTCCGGCTGCGGGAGAATAAGGTTGTATGGTGTAACCTTTATATAAATATCCCTTATCATATAATTGTTTAAGCAGCCACCATACGCTTTCTATATATTTGCTATCGTAAGTGATGTATGGATTGTCAAGATCAACCCAATATCCCATTTTATGGGTCAGATCAGTCCATTCTTTAGTATATTTCATCACTTCCTTACGACAGGCAGCATTATATTCGTCTACGGAAATTTTCTTCCCTATATCCTCTTTAGTGATTCCAAGATTCTTCTCTACTCCGAGTTCTACAGGAAGTCCGTGGGTATCCCAACCTGCTTTACGTTTTACATGGAAACCCTTCATTGTCTTATAGCGGCAAACAATATCCTTGATTGTGCGAGCCATCACATGATGGATACCGGGCATACCGTTGGCAGAGGGAGGTCCTTCAAAAAATACGAATGTAGGACTCCCCTCTCTCAGTCTCATTGAATTTTCAAAGAGCGAGGCATCATCCCAATCTTTCAGCACCTCTTTATTTACGTCAGAGAGGTTTAACTGACTGTTATATTCCTTAAATTTTGCCATATTAAATCTTAGCTCGATCTTAAAATTTTTTTCTGATTATGATTTGATACCTTTAACGCCCCCTTTAAGTCCGCCTCCCATAGCGAAAATATTCGTGTCGTATGAATAGGTTTTTCGCTCAGTGTCACGTTTCCTCTTGAGAGCCAACCCAATAAGCTTGTCTATAAGGTCTTTGAAACTAACACCTGTTTCTTCCCAGAGATAAAATGAGAGGCTTCCGGGTATAGTGTTAATTTCGTTGACAAAAATATCACCGTTTTCGTTGTCAATCATAACGTCGATGCGCGAGACGCCGTTGCAAGCCAAAACACGGAAAGTGTCGGAGGCAAGTTTTTGAATTTTTGCCGAAGTTTCCGCCGGTATATCGGCTGGAATCTTCTTTTGTGAGGCTTGCATACCTGATTTAGCTCCTCCTCCATATTTTTCCTGATATGTGAGAAAATCTTTCTCTTTAAGAGGTTCCTCGCAAACACTGGTTTCCCGATGGTCGGCATCGCCCAATACACTGCAGTTGATCTCTTTCATATCCTGCACCATACGCTCAACAATTATACGGGAAGAGAAACGGATGGCAGATTCTATGGCGGTGTCAAGAGATTTCCTGTCTGAAGCTTTGCTGATTCCTATGCTACTGCCTAAATTAGCCGGTTTCACTATCACAGGGTAATCCAATTCTTCCTCAACTTTTTTATCAACCATTTCTCGGTTTGAAAGCCATTCTCGATCTGTAAACCATACATAATCAACCACCGGTATACCACTTTCACGCAAAATCATCTTCATGGTAATCTTATCCATCCCGTTGGCAGATGAAAGAGTGTCGCATCCTACAAATGGTATTCCTATGGTTTCAAGCACTCCTTGAAACATTCCGTCTTCCCCGTGTGAACCATGGAGCACAGGGAATGCTATGTGGAGATCTTCCACAATGGGATTTTTCTTAGAGAAAAGACCTGATTTCGTGTTGGCTCTATAAAGCTTATAGTCTCCATAAATCGGCTTCATAAAAACTTCTTCGACCTTTGATTCCAATCCTTTCAAGTCTTTGTAATTGGATATTTCAAGAAGCGCAGGGCCTGTGAGCCATTTACCCTCCTTTGAGATGTAGACAGGCACAACCTCATATTTATCCTTATCAAATGCTGCGATGGCCTGGAGAGCGGAAATCACAGAAATTTCATGTTCCACCGAACGACCACCGAAAAAAACGCCAACCTTAGTCTTCATTTCTATTATTAATTGAATCCCATCAGAATTCTTCACCTCAATTTTAAACTCTATTCTAAAAGAATAAGGCAGTAAAACCGGGTGAAGATATAAAAATACCGGAGCAAAAAAACAGCCCCTGAGAACCAACTGCAAAATTACCTATTTGCACCCAAATAAGCAAATAGGAATGTTTCGGAACATATCGGCATTAGAATGGGAAATACTCCCTCTTATTTTCCTGAATTTCTGAAAAAAACTTTCTCTCCGTTAACGATGTAAAGCCCGGGGCTTCTTGGAGTATTAATTTTTCGGCCCTGAAGATCATACCATTGATTAAATCGTGAATTCCCCCTATCCAGTATTCCTTCAATTCCTGCGTCCGGAGCCGAGAAGGATGCGATGGTCTTCAAGGCAGGTGTAGCTTTGCCGTCACGACTATCAAACAATGGAGCATTATACCAATTCTCCAGCAGTGTGCCGTTGGCATTATACTCCAGCCACCACCAGAAAAGGCCATTTACATTAGGATGACTTATCAGAGTATTTACAAGAGCATGAGCATATTCATCCTGGCCGGAAAGACTGTAGCCATATTCCACTTTCTGTGTCGTTCCCTGTACTTCCCACGCATAGGGGAAACCGGTTTCAACAATCATTATCGGCATATTGGGAAATTGAGATTCCACCGCAGTCAAAGCCTTATTAAGAACAGACATGTTACCATGGAAATAAGGATAATAGCTCAAACCTATAATATCATAATCGATATTCAATGATTGCATCTGTTTATAAAAATTAGTCAACACGTCAACCTGGGCTACTCTTTCGGTGTGTATAATGATTTCTGACTCGGGACACACCTCCCGACAAGCATTTATAGCAGAACGGAGAAGGTCGCCAAAACGTGTCCAGGCTGCGGTGTTACCATTTATATAAGCATGGTTTTTCCCACTGTCAGTTTCCCCATAAGCCGCCCACAACATTCCGTAACTTATTTCATTCCCCGGTTGAATAAATTTTGGGGTGATACCGTTTGCCCGAAGTGTCAAGAGTGATTCTTTCGTGTATTCATAAATTTTCTGAACCAACTCAGCATCCGTAAGATTCTTCCAGGCATCGGGAATATATTGTTTCGCAGGGTCAGCCCATGTATCGGAATAATGGAAATCGAGCATAAGGTCGAAACCATTCGTAAGGATATCCTGACAGAGAGGTATGATATAAGGCAAATCCTGACAAACATTTGAATCCGGTTTTTTCACACCATTCTCCACAGTATATCCCGACGGATTCACAAATAATCTTACTCTCATTGCATTCATACCGATTTCATGAAGATAGGGCAAGAGTTCTATATTGTTCCCATCCTGATCTTTATATTGGGAATTTGCTTGCTGATATGTTGGAAATAATGAGATGTCACCTCCTACATACCGAGTTGTCACAGCATTTGCTATAAATGAAGTGACAAGGCTGAGACTAAGTATGAGTTGTTTTATTTTCATGGTTAAAAGTATTTTAAAGCAGTAATAACTAATTACGACCCTGTTTTAAGATCAGGTTTCATTGTAATTTTCAATAATGCAGCAGCGACTATAGATTTTTAAGTATTTTAATACGTTGAAGAGGGTCGTCTGACTTGAATACAAAACTTCCGGCCACCAAAATATCTGCTCCAGCCTCTGCAAGAAGTTTTCCGGTCGTTTCAGTGACTCCTCCATCAATCTCTATTATGGCCTTCGAACCGCTTTTTTCAATCAATTCCCTCAGTTCCCTCACCTTTTTTAGTGTGTTGTATATGAATGCCTGTCCACCAAAACCCGGATTTACCGACATAAGAAGCACCAAATCGAGTTCACCGATGATATCCTGAAGCAATGATACCGGTGTTGCAGGATTTAAAGTTACTCCCGCTTTCATCCCGGCCTGATGGATAGAATAGACTGTCCGATCAAGATGCAGACAAGCCTCCAGATGCACATTCATTATCTCGGCTCCCGAATCTCTGAGCTGATTTACCCATTTCTGGGGCTCTACAATCATAAGATGAACATCCAATGGTTTCCTGCTGATTTTTCCTACTGCGTCAATCACCGGAAACCCGAAAGATATGTTCGGCACAAACACGCCATCCATCACATCCATGTGAAGATAATCCGCTTCCGACGAATTAATCATGGTAATATCGCTTGAAAGATCGGCAAAATTAGCAGCCAAAAGTGAAGGGGATACTTTCATTGGTTAATACTTTTTTTTGAAGGGCGTAGAGCATTGAAAATGATAAACAACAGGCAGACAAGGGCTAAACCGTAGCCACCCCAAGTAAGATACTGATTATATTGTTCCACTTTATCGAACAATTGTTCAGGAGAAACCGTTTGCGCCAGCCAAAATCCAAGAGCTCCAAGGATACTGTTCCATAATAATGCCCCCAAGAATGTAAAAATACCAAACTGCAACAGATTCATCCTTGCAATACCGGCCGGAATAGAAATCAATTGTCTGATGGCCGGTATTAGTCTACCGATAAAAGTAGAAACAGCTCCATGCCGATCAAAATATACTTCCGCTTTCTCCACTTTCTCTCGGTTGATCATAAGCAGATGCCCAAATTTGCTGTCTGCAAAAGCATATACAACCGGCCGGCCAATCCATAGAGCAAGAAAATAATTAATAAAGGCCCCGACCATAGCACCGAGGGTGGCAATCAACACTACAGCAAAAACATTCATTCCCGCTCCGGCACCGGCGTTGCTACAAGCCAGATATGCAGCCGGGGGCACCACCACCTCGGAAGGAAAGGGGATAAAGGAACTTTCAATCACCATAAAGACGAACACGAAAGTATAGTTGGCGTTATCCACAAACCATTGAAAAAATTCGGCAGCATCAAAAATTGCCAACGGTATAAGATCCAGCATCTTTTATATCTTATGACTTTTAGATTTCACTTTCCGGCGTCAAAAGCACGCCGGTAGTCTCAAACATTTCCCTATAATATCTTGTCTTATCCTCCAACTTCATTGGGTAGGCTCTTGATGTCGACGGCATCCTCCAATGACGGAATTTTCTAATATTCCCGTTTCCCATCTCTATTTCGCAATCCAGATAATGTCCTACCTTTGGAATCTCTGTAGAAGTTAACCCGGCAATCACTGACGCCGCTTTTTCGCCTGTAGTGACAAAATCATGGCATTCAGGTATCTTGGCAAAAAGCTCAGGGAGGTCCACTCTCTTTACAATTTCAAGAAATTTATCTGAAGCGTTGTCTTTGGTTCGGATAGCCTTGGTAACCGTCTCACCTATACCGACTCGGATTCTTTCCAACATTCTTTGAATCGCAGCCTTATCAACCGTTTTATTCTTCTTGTCGAAAAATTTATCCTTGTCGTTATAGAAGATTAGTCCGAAAATCCTCCACATATCATTATAGAAATTCGGATAAAAGAAATCCATGCTCCATTTGTCCTGCTTTGGAGGAAATGTGCCGCATAGTATTACCCTTGTGCCCTGCGGGAGGAAAGGTGTGAAAGGATGGTTCTCTATCGGCCGGTTGTTCATAGCAATTTCTCAACGCAAATTTACATAAAATAACTCAATATAGATTAACTTTGCAAACAAGGGAACAAAAGCAATGGGTTCATCTCGCTGTTTTTGTTAAAAATCTTAGTGGATGATTTTTGGTTGATAAACCCCTTTAAGCAATAAAGTCACCCTATAGCGGAGAAAGGAGGAGAAGAAAATGGAAGATTCCATAGTTAGTGTCATTATTCCGGTTTTTAATGTGGAACCTTATCTGGCCCCCTGTATCGACAGCGTCCTTAACCAGAGCCATCGACAACTTGAAGTCATTATTATCAACGATGGCTCCTCTGATTTTTCCATGAACATCGCTGAGAAATATGCAGAAAAAGATAGCCGTGTCACAGCATTTTCACATTCTCATGGAGGGCCTTCTTCCGCTCGCAACCACGGCATTGAGGCTGCAACAGGAGACTACATCATGTTTGTGGATTCCGACGACATTCTGTTGCCCAATGCAGTAGAGATACTTTTGTCAGTTTTATTGGAGAAAGATGCCGATCTGGTGGAGGGGGAAACTGTTAGGGGTAGAGTTTATAAAGAGTATTATCTTCCCAAATCATTAAAAACGAAAACATATTCTACGAGAGAAGCCTTAACTGATGTTTTATATCAGAAGAATCTCATTCCTTCCGTATGTGGGAAGATTTTCCGCAAGCATCTGTTTGATGATTTAAGATTTAAAGAAGGCATTTTTTATGAAGATTTGGACCTTTTCTGCAGGATTCTGAGCCGGTGTCAAAAAATAGTCTGGATAAATATACCGGTATATTTCTATAGGATCACTGAAGGGAGCATCATCAACAGTTGGAAACCGAAAAGACTTGATGTGCTGAAAGTCACAGAAGATATAGAAAAATATATATCTGAAGAATTTCCTGAAGTATTGTCAGCTGCAAAAGCCAGGCGTCTGTCGGCAAATTTCAATATGTTTGCACTTTGTTCCATAAACGGTGACCCCGAGAACGCTACGAAATGTTGGCAGCATATCAAGGAAAACAGGAAAAACAGCTTGCTCGACCCGAAAGTGAGATTGAAAAATAAGTCCGGGGCTCTCCTCTCCTATTTTGGCCGATATGTTTTCGAGTTTGTCAGCAGGTTTGTGTATAAATAACCCTTTTTTGAAGTTATCTAAACTTATTTTATTTGTTTTCAATTCCTAAATAAGTTTATGCAACTTCTTTGTCTGTTTCACAAATTTTGAATAATTTTGTAGGGTATTGTAAATAGGCATTCTTTCCCCCAACGGCTTATGCATGAAAATAAGAAAGACACTCTAACTATTTCAGAGAAAAGGGAATATTTCACAATCGCCCATCAGCTCCAATCTACACTCACAGGACTCTTTCCGTCGGAAGATTCACAGAAATTCAAGACTTTCGCCCGACGTAATCTTAATTTGTCGCAGAATGCCCACAATGACAAGAATATTTCCGAGGCTCTTCTGACTCTCAATA
>JAFLTR010000020.1 GCA_022509205.1 Muribaculaceae bacterium
TGGAGGGGTAGTCAGGCCAGATTTCTTCGATTGATTCGTAGGTTTCACCTTCGTCTTCCATTTCCTGGAGGTTTTCGATCACTTCCATGGGGGCGCCGCTGCGCATTGCGTAATCTATAAGTTCTTCCTTGGTGGCTGGCCAAGGTGCGTCTTCAAGTTTTGATGCTAATTCTAATGTCCAGTACATATCGTTTTTGGTTTTTAGTTGTTCGTCTAAAGTTTTTAATCGACTGTTATCGAGTTAAAATGTTTAAAATCTCAATTTATGGTACGATAGCCGCAATAAAGCTGAATATGCTGATATTATTAAGGCAATGATAAAATATTTGACCCGGAAGATTGAAAATATAAACATTTTCATCCAAAGAGGAGCCTAATAAGATTGTTTTACCTCAAAGGTGTGAAACAATTATTGGGCAAAGTTCTTTATCATCACCATAAATAATCAGAGATTTTCAGGCTTCTGCCATACTATCTCCTTATAGTTGGCAAATTTGTTGAGGTATCTGCCGATAACGAACAGAT
Organism: Muribaculaceae bacterium; assembly: GCA_022509205.1. GTDB lineage: Bacteria > Bacteroidota > Bacteroidia > Bacteroidales > Muribaculaceae > Lepagella. The sequence goes on from JAFLTR010000020.1 coordinate 526, forward strand.
AGTCGGAAAGTCGGTTGAGATATGCGAAAACAAGAGTATTGATCTCTTCCTCGGCAGCCAGTTGAAGCACTCTTCTTTCGGCGCGTCGACACACTGTGCGCGCCATATTGGCTTTGGCAGAAGCCTCGCATCCCCCGGGAATTATAAAATTATTTAGATTTGGAAGTTGCTCATCCATCAAGTCGATCCATTCTTCCATCTCCTCTATGTTTTCTTGCGAAAGGCCTGCTACTTCAGGCTTCCTGATATCCGGGGGTGTGGCCAGATAGCCGCCTATATTGAACAGCATGTTTTGAACCTTTAGCAGGTCTACTCTCTGTTCGTCGATCACAGCGTCGTCGGCCACAAGATTTCCAATGAAAGAGGATAGTTCATCCACTGATCCATAGGCCTCAAGACGCAAAGAATATTTCGGGATCCGTTCCCCTCCTATAATAGAGGTCAGGGGCCCGTCGCCAGTGCGGGTGTATATCGGTGACTTTGCCATGATTAAAAAATATCTGATATTACAAAAGTTAAAACGTTTTAACTGCAATATTGTTGCAAGATGATGAGTTTTTTATAATATATTATGAAAATATTACGGCCACAAAGAGTTATATTTGCAACAATAAAGAAAAAAGATGGCATCAAACGAACAATATTTAGTGTCGGCCCGCAAATACCGGCCGGCGACATTCCAAACAGTTGTGGGGCAAAAAGCCCTTACGGCAACCTTAAAAAATGCTATTCTTGGGGGTAAACTCGCACAGGCCTATCTATTCTGTGGTCCCCGGGGAGTCGGCAAGACTTCCTGTGCGAGAATTTTTGCCAAAACGATTAATTGTCTTAATCCTACTCCTGACGGAGAAGCCTGTGGGGAATGTGAGTCATGTAAGGCTATCGAGAGGGGAAATTCATTCAACCTCGTGGAACTTGATGCCGCTTCCAACAATTCGGTCGATGACATCCGTAATATCACAGACCAGGTGAATATTCCAGCCCAGGATGGACGATACAGGGTATTCATCATCGACGAGGTTCACATGCTCAGCAACAATGCGTTTAATGCATTCCTAAAGACACTTGAGGAGCCTCCTAAGAATGTGGTATTCATTCTCGCCACCACAGAGCGTCATAAGGTGATTCCTACCATTCTCAGCCGATGCCAGGTGTATGATTTTCGTCGCATCACTGTCAACGACATTATCGACCATCTTGCTTATGTGGCATCAAATGAGGGTGTTGAAGCAGAAAGGGAGGCTCTTGGAGTGATTGCATCAAAAGCCGACGGAGCAATGAGAGATGCCCTTTCGATTTTCGATCAGGTAGTGGCTTCAACTCATGGGAAGGTTACTTATCAAGGAGCGGTAGATGCCTTGAATGTGCTCGACCAGGATTATTATTTCAAACTTGTGGACCTCTTCAGAGCCGGTGATGTGGCCGGATCTCTTCTTACCTTCAAGGAAATTACCGACAAGGGTTTTGACCCGCAATTTTTCATCAACGGACTTGCCGATCATATAAGGAATCTTATGGTGTGTGCCGATCCCCGAACTGTTGTACTTCTCGAGACATCGGAGGAATGGGCAAAAAAATACAATGAACAGGCTCCGCAACTACCTGCAGAATGGTATTATGCCGCCATGAAGATTCTGAACGATGCAGATTTCAATTACCGGCTTTCGGGCAACAAACGACTGCTTGTGGAATTGTCGTTGATACGACTGAGTCGACTGTTGTTTGGTAATCAAACCATCCCACAGTCTCAGAATAGCGGGATGCAACCCCAACCGCAGGTTGCCCCTTTCGTGGCGCCGGACGGCAATAGTAAGCCTCAAGCCGCACCGGCAAAACCAATGGAGGCTCCCTCACCCGTAGTCCAGCCCGCCACTCCTCCTTCTTCATCGAATCCTCCTACAGATTTAAAGGTCGGAGAGCCAGCCGCTGAATTTAAACCGAAGTATCCTGTAGCTCCGACTGTTCGTAGATCTCATCCCGGCCGACCTACAAGTTTCCGACTTTCCGTAGAAAATGGCAACGGTTCAAAATCCAACAGGGAAGAAAAAAGGGAGAAGCCATTTGCTCCGGAGGATTTCCGAAGGGCATGGGAGGAATATGCCTCTACTAATCCGGAACAACGTATTCTCGTGGCTGCCATGCGAAGCGGAGAACCCCGGCAAATTACAGATACGGAATATAAATTTGAAGTAGACCATCCGGCTCAGAAACAGGCGTTCGAGTCTGCTATCAATCAGTTGATGGAATTCCTGAAAAACAAACTGGAAAATGATTCAGTAACTCTCCGGGTAGAAATTGCAGAGAAAGGGAATGAAGACAAAAAGATGAATCCCAAGGATTTCCTGAAAATGACTATAGAAGAGAATGCTGAATTAGCCAAATTCCTCAAAAGCATAGATGCTGAGTTAGAATGATTGGTTAAATAATATTAATAAAGGTTAATTATATTTAATTACAATAGGCAGGAATCTTCTAAATACATCGCCTTAATGCATAAATTTGAGACTTTGAATAAAAATGGTTATCTTTGCAAAAGAATCCTGGAGGGGGCGTCAGTCTCCTCCTGTTTTTTAGAAGAAGAAAGGAAATATGGAAGCAAAAGAGATTCGTGAATTTGTTGAAAAAGCTTTGGATGGCTCCGACCTCTTTCTCGTGGATTTGAAAGTAAAGCCCGACAATCTTATAGAGATCGAGATAGATTCCGATTCTCCGGTATCAATAGAAGATTGTGAGAAGCTGACACGGGCCATAGAAGCGGAGTTCGATAGAGATAAAGAAGATTACACTCTTGAAGTGGGGAGCGCCGGACTTACCTCACCGCTAAAGGTGATGAGACAATACCGTAAATATATCGGGCAGGAAGTCGAAGTGTTGACAAAAGAGGGTAAGAAGCTCATCGGAATGCTGAAAAATGTGACCGACAACGATTTCACGATCGTGAGCAAAGAAAAAGTAAAGAAGCCGGAGGCCAAGCGTCCCGTCATAGAAGATGTTGAGCACACTCTGGCTTATAATGATGTGAAACAAACGAAATACGTATTGAAATTCTAAGATATGGCTAAGAAGGCTGAGACGGTCAATATGGTCGACCGGTTTGCGGAGTTCAAGGAACTCAAGAACATAGACAAGACTACGATGATAAGCGTGCTTGAAGAGTCTTTTCGCAAAGAGCTCGCAAAGATGTTCGGGTCAGACGAAAACTTCGACGTGATAATGAATCCCGACAAGGGAGACTGTGAGATATATCAGAATCTGGAGGTAGTGCCTGATGAAGCCGTTGAGGATCCTAACCGCGAAATCGGTTTGACAGAGGCCCGCGAAATCGACCCCGAATGTGAAATAGGGGAGGATGTGTCCAAACAGATTTATTTTGAGAAATTCGGACGCCGTGCCATACTGAATCTCCGTCAGACCCTTCAGTCGAAGATACTCGACCTTCAAAAAGAGGCCTTGAGCCAGAAATTCCGTGAACTTGAAGGTGAGATTGTCACAGGTGAGGTGCATCAGGTGTGGAAACGTGAGGCATTGTTGCTTGATGATGAACATAACGAGCTAATCATGCCTAAGGATGAACAGATTCCGAGCGACAACTTCCGCAAGGGAGATATGGTAAGATGTGTGGTTAAGAGGGTAGACAATCCTACAACCAACCCCAAAGTGATAGTTTCACGCACAGATGAAGCGTTCCTTCGCCGACTCTTCGAGCAGGAAGTGCCCGAGATCCATGACGGACTCATCACTATCCGTGCCGTTGCCCGCATACCCGGAGAGAGGGCCAAGATAGCAGTGGAAAGCTATGACGACCGCATCGATCCGGTGGGCGCATGCGTCGGCATCAAGGGTAGCCGCATTCATGGGATTGTAAGAGAACTTAGAAACGAGAATATCGATGTGATATCATATACATCCAATCCCCAGCTTTTCATCCAGAGAGCATTGAGCCCGGCAAATATATCCAGCATACGTCTTAATGAGGAGGATAAGAAGGCTGAGGTGTTCCTACATCCGGATGAAGTGTCGCTTGCAATCGGCAAGGGGGGTATGAACATACGGCTTGCCACGAAGCTTACCGGCTACACCATCGATGTATATCGTGACATCGAGGAGGGCGAAGAAGATATCTATTTGGATGAATTTGCCGACGAAATAGATACATGGGTAATCGACCAGTTGAAAAATCTGGGACTTAACACAGCCAAGGCAGTGCTTAATGCCTCCCCCAAACAGCTTGAAGAAGCCGATCTTGAAGAAGAAACATTGGCACATGTGCTTGAAGTGATAAAGGCTGAATTCGAAGAAGAAGAACAATAAAAAATAACCATCAAACACAGGATGCGTACAAAAATAAGTAAAATAGCCAACGATTTGAATGTGGGAGTGAACACCGTCGTGGAGTTCCTCCGCAAGCATAACATAGAGGTAGACAGCAACCCCAACGCCAGGATCGACGAAGAGGCTGTGGAACTTCTACGCAAAGAATTCAGTCATGACAAGGCTGTGAAGGCAAAGGTTGAGGGAAAACTGAATGAAAGGCGTTCCGATAGGATGGAAAAGGCGGAACGCAGGGTGACTGCACCCGCTCCGGCACCGGCACAAGAAACAACCCCGCAGCCACAACTCAAGGTGGTGGGGAAAATCAATCTTGACGAGCCCCGCAAACCTAAACCGGCAGAGCCCCATAAAACGCAGCAGGCGGTGAAACCTGCCCCTGCCAAGCAACCGGCAGAGGAAGTAAAGAAAAAGGAGACGCCGGAAAAACCAAAGGTGGAAAATACTCCCAAACCGGAGGCTCCTAAACCTGTGGAGACGGCCAAACCGGAACCTGAGAAACCGGAGGTTAAGACTGAACCCGTCAAATTGACGGAGCAACCGAAAGAGTCGCCACGTGTAAAAGAAGAGGAGAAAAAGCCTGAACCTCAATCAGAAACCCCTAAAGAGGATGACACTGTGTTATCCCCACACCATGAGGATAATTCCGGCGAGGAGGATGTTTTCCGTCTGAATGCCCCTGAAGCCCCCAAAGAATTGAAAGTGCTTGGAAAGATTGACCTGTCAAGTCTTAATCAATCCACACGTCCGAAGAAAAAGGGTCATGGAGGCAAAGACGGTGAAGGTGGTAACGATAAGAAGAAACGTCGCCGCATCGGTAAAGAGAAAGTTGATATAGAAAAGGCAGCGGCCCAAGCCGGAATGCAGGGCGACGGCAAAAAGAAAGACGACCGACGAGGTGGTAAAGATGACCGTAAACGCGACCGTCGCGACGAACGTAAAGGAAAGAAAAACGAGAAAGGCCGCCAGGAAGAATATTCACAGGAAGATGTGCAGAAGCAGGTCAAGGAGACTTTGGCACGTCTCACCACCAAAGCTCCTAAGAAGAGCCTGAAGTGGAGAAAGGAGAAAAAAGAAGCTATCCATAATCGCGAACTTGAGAACCAACGCCGTGAGGAGGAGGAAAGCAAGATCATCAAGCTCACAGAATTTGTGACTGCCAACGACCTCGCAAATCTTATGGAGGTGCCGGTGAATAATGTTATCGCCACATGTATGAATCTCGGAGTGATGGTTTCTATCAATCAGCGCCTCGATGCAGAGACGATCAACATAGTGGCGGATGAATTCGGATACTCCACGGAATACGTAAGCGCCGAAGTGAGCGAGGCAATCGCTCCCGAGGAAGATAAGGAAGAAGATCTTCAGTCACGTCCCCCGATTGTCACAGTTATGGGTCACGTCGACCATGGTAAGACATCCTTGCTTGACTATATCCGTAAAGCAAACGTAATCGCCGGGGAGGCAGGAGGTATCACCCAGCATATCGGAGCCTATAATGTTAAGCTCCCTGATGGCCGTAGGATAACCTTCCTTGATACTCCAGGTCATGAGGCTTTTACGGCAATGCGTGCCCGTGGTGCCAAAGTCACCGATATCGCTATAATCATTGTAGCTGCTGATGATGATGTGATGCCTCAGACAATTGAGGCCATCAACCATGCTTCTGCAGCTGGAGTCCCGATGGTGTTTGCCATCAACAAAATAGACAAACCTACAGCAAATCCTGATAAAATCAAGGAGCAACTTTCAGCCATGAACTATCTTGTGGAAGACTGGGGAGGAAAATACCAGAGCCAGGACATTTCAGCGAAGAAGGGATTGGGTGTAGAGGAATTGATGGAGAAAGTGCTTCTTGAAGCAGAAATGCTTGAACTGAAGGCCAATCCCGATAGACTTGCCGTGGGTTCTGTGATAGAATCCAGTCTTGACAAGGGTAGGGGATATGTGGCAACTGTCCTTGTTCAAAACGGCACTCTCAAAGTAGGGGATGTAATACTTGCCGGCACCCATTATGGCAAGATAAAAGCTATGTTCAACGAGAGAAACCAGCGAGTAACAGAGGCAGGACCGGCCACTCCGGTAATGATTCTGGGTATGAACGGAGCTCCGACAGCAGGCGATACTTTCAATGTGCTTGAAACAGAACAGGAAGCACGTGAAATAGCCAACAAGCGTGAGCAACTTCAACGTGAGCTGGGCCTTCGCACCAAGAAACGTCTTGGTCTTGAAGAACTTGGTCGCAGGCGTGCGCTTAACGACTTCCATGAGCTTAATCTCGTTGTAAAAGGTGACGTTGACGGTTCTGTGGAGGCCATTTCGGATGCATTGATAAAGCTTTCTACTCCGGAGATCCAAGTAAATGTGCTTCATAAGGGAGTTGGAGCAATTTCTGAGAGTGATGTAACTCTTGCAGCCGCTTCCGACGCCATCATAATCGGCTTCCAGGTGCGACCCTCTGCGGCAGCACGTAAAGAGGCGGAAAAAGAGGGTGTGGAAATTCGTCTTTACTCCGTGATTTACAAGGCTATCGAAGAGGTTAAGGATGCTATGGAAGGCCTTCTTTCACCCGAAATCAAAGAAGAAGTCACCGGAACTGCCGAGGTGCTCCAGACCTATCATATTTCCAAAGTTGGAACGATTGCCGGAGCTATCGTGCGCGATGGTAAAATCAAACGTAGCAACAAGGTGCGCGTAATCCGTGACGGAATCGTAATCTACACAGGCGACCTCGGTAGCCTCAAACGTTTCAAAGACGATGTTAAAGAGGTGGTTTCCGGCTACGATTGCGGTCTTTCGGTGCAAGGTTACAACGATATTAAAGAGGGCGACCTTATAGAAGGTTACGAAGAAGTTGAGGTGAAACGTGGTCTCTGATGGCTATCGTCTATCTCAACATAGGTAGCAATATAGGCAATCGCCGAGCATTGATTGAGAAAGCCATAAGGCTGATTTCTGAAAAATTCGGCTTCTACTGTTTAAGCGAGTTTGTTGAATCCGATCCTTGGGGGTTTGATTCGACAAACCGCTTTCTTAATGTAGGAATGGCTATAAAAACCGACCTGCATCCCGAAAAGATCTTATCGGAAATGCAGGCCATAGAAAAAAGACTTTCATCTATAGCACACCGCGATGCTTCGGGAAATTATAAAGACCGGGAACTTGATATAGACATCATGGCTATAGATGAGCTTGAGTATAAATCAAAGAGGCTGCAGTTGCCACATCCCCATCTGATGGATAGGGAATTTTTCATAGGTCTTCTATTGCAGTTGGCACCTGAATGGTGTCATCCCGGGTTATGCCGGTCTCAGGTTTGAAGCCTCCTCGTCAAGTTTGGAGAGTGCGAAAGCATAGGCTCCGGTTGAAATAGCCTTAGAAGCACCTAATTTCGATACTATAATTCCGATCCTCTTCTGATCATCGAATTCAACCTCCTCATCCGAGCCATACACCTTGATTTTACGTTTATTCCCTTCAAGGAATTTTTTCAATTCTTCAGGTTTGTCAAGTTCATACACTTCCATTTGAACCCGCTTAACCTTTTCACCCTCCAAAGTATTGAAAGCCGATTTCAATTCATGGAGAAGTGCGGGCATGAAATGATGTCTGGCTGCCGTTATGCCTCCACCTATAACAACAATACCATCAATCAACTGGGAAGAAATCGCCATAGCATCGCCCGCTGTACGCCCCATTTTTTCAAACGCTTTCTTTGCAGCCTCCCGGTTCCCTTCCCGGGTGCCGTCGGCTATTTCACAAATCTCTTTTGGCTCCAAAGTATGATTTATGTGGCCCGATTCCTCAGCGTAAACTCTTTTGACTGCCCTGACAGCTACACCCTCTTCCAGTATTACACCGGGAAGAAATTTATTTGGAAGACAAAAGGTCTCAACACAGCTATTGTCACCTCGGTTTAATTGTCCATTAACGACTATACCCACTCCAAATCCGGTGCCGAAAGTGTAGCCAATAAGATTCTTATATCTCTTTTTATTACCGCTTTCTTCAAGTTTCCGGTTTATTTCCGGCAGGACGCCTCCGAGGGCTTCTCCATAAGCAAACAGGTCGCCGTCGTTGTTTATGAATACCGGAACGCCGAATTTCCTTTCCAGAAAAGCACCTAAAGCCACTCCCTCTCGGAATGATGGAAAATTAGGCAAATACCCCCCTATGATACCGTTGGCATAGTCTGCCGGACCAGGGAATGCAAAACTTATAGCCACCGGTTTTGAGTCAAGTTTGGCAATAGTTTCTTCAAAACCCTTCACCATAGTAGTAAGACACTTGTCAAGGTCCTGCGCATTTGATGGATAGGTGATGGGTTCAGTTATGAATTCACAACCTTTCATGGCCCCGAACACAAAGTTTGTGCCACCGGCATCGAGAGTAATCACAATTCTATCGTCATTCTCATACATTGGCTTAAATACTTAAGAGAAATATTTTTGACTAATTTTTTAACAAGGTGAATTCCTATTCATTCTCCAGATTCCGTGGCTTTGAAGCCTTCGGGTTTCCACAAAAAATCTTATTTTATTTTCACAAATGGTTTCAATCCTGATGTTTTGATCCATTTGACCCATTCCTCTTGAGTGGCGATCTCTGTCTTATCCCAGGAAAATCCCCATTTATATTTCAGAGAGTCTGATGGATTCAATGTAGTGGCAATAAGGAGATGTTGATCCTTATTAAAAACGGAATCGGAACCGTTTTCAAGGATAATGCCTAAGAGTGCGCGACCATATTCAGGTTGCTGGGCCGGAGCGGAATAAGCAAGAAGGCTACTTTCGTTTTCGATTATCGGACTAATTTCATCTCTTAGAGGGAACCCGGTTGCAACAGTATAAGGTTTCGTCATTCCTTCATACCATACTACTGAATTGTTAAGATAGCTGCCTGCATCGAGGTAGTTAATCCGGTGTTCTATTATTTTATCACCTTCGGGAAGCTCCACTGTCCCGAAATTCAGTTCATAAGAAAACCTCAATGGTCCGTTGTCCAGGATCTGAGTAGTTTCATAACACCAGGGATAGACCACCGAGTCGTTCAAAACGATAGCCGGAGCTCCCGCCCCCAAAGTCGGACCAACGGCAAAACTGTCCATCCCTTTCCCATGGTCAAGATGGTAGGAGAAAGTCTTGATGAACTCCTCTGCAAGGTTATCATTAATTTGACGGAGGGAGTCCACCTTTGCCCATACTTCATCATCAGTTTCCGGAGCATAAAGTTGAGGCACTATCATTTCTTCCGTAGGATACTTGAAAAAAATATCATAACCGAAAGATTTTTCTCCAGCAGCCTGTGTGCCCGGGCCATAAATCCGGTAGCCTCCAAGTTCATTTTCATAGGACAGATCGTCTCGTCGCTTGGAATAGACAGTGCCCCATACAAGATTCTTATATTTAGGCAATGTATCAGAGGGATGGATTTTGAATTCCTTTGTTTCTCCGGGTTTCAGAGTTGCCTGAAATAAAATTAGGGAATCATAAGTTAATTGTGATGTGATTTCCTCGCCTTTGTTGTTTCTGACGATGAAATTTTTTGAATCCAGTTTTTCAAATATATCGGCTGCCGGAAGTTCCACCATATAGGTCATCTCCGTATCTGTCTGTGGGGCCGTCACTTCCACTTTTACCTCCTTGGCTCTTTGGCAAGCCGGCATAGACAGGAGTGCCAATATTACCGACAGGGGAAAAAAATTAAGCCCGGCTTTCATTCTCCTGAAGTTTTTTGAGACGATTGAGAGCCTCGATATAGTAATAGTCTGCATAAATAATGGATGCATCGATTTCGGAACCGGCAGGCTTATGACCAGTTGAATGATCGAGGAAAGATACTTTGTTTTCTGTGGATCTGTAATTTTGACTACCAAGCGAAGCGAGCATTTTTTCGGCACAATGTCGGTAATTTGCCTGCTTTTCAGCGGAACAATAACCTTGTAATTCCAGCAGTGCGGAAGCCACCACTGCAGCGGCTGATGCATCTCGCGGTGCAGATGGAATCGCGGGATCGTCGAAATCCCAGTATGGGACCAGGTCTTCCGGTAGTCTTGCAAGGTAAGCCTCTGTCACCTTTTGGGCAAAATCGAGAAACTTAGGATCCCGGGTTTCACGATACACCATTGTGTATCCATACACAGCCCATGCCTGGCCTCTTGCCCAAGTGGAATCATCGGAATATCCCTGATGGGTAACACCTTTTAGGAAATTTCCGGATTCCGGATCATATACGGCAACATGAAAGCATGTACCGTCGGGCCGAAAATGGTTTTCCATAGTAGTGGTGGCGTGATTCACGGCTATGTCATATAAATCCTTGGATCCTCCATTTTTAGCAGCCCAGAAAAGCAGTTCAAGGTTTATCATATTGTCCATGATGGTGTTGTGACCACCAAACATCTCCACATTTCTTGGCCATGAAAGGAGGGTGCCCACATTGGGGTTATATAAGGTAGCAAGCGAATCTGCCGATTCTAAAAGCACATTTTTATAATCCTCATTGGCAGTCAGCCGATATCCGTTACCATAGCTGCATAGCATGATGAATCCAAGGTCATGGTCATAGACCGGTTGACGGGAAAGATAACCAAGTGAGGATGTATAATTTTCCGCCTCTTTCCTGATTTCAGGGTCGCCGGTATATTCATAATCGAGCCATAATATCCCCGGCCAGAATCCCGAACACCATTCCTCCGCAATGGCCGGTCGGCACTTCCAGGAGGTTTCCTCTCCCTGGATATTACGTGGCATCATCTTATAATCGACGGAATCCTCTTTTAGCGCCATCAGACCCTTTGTCACCTTGGTATGGCAATAAGCCAGGTCTTCACTGACATCATAAGCCTCTTGTGGTTTATCTGCACCACAAGCACCCATAGCCAAAGCCAGTGAACAAGGGAAAAATAATTTCAGAATATTCATTTTCTGTTATATTTTTGCGTTTCAGATTCAATTCTTCAACTTTTAATACGAAGAAAAGGCTTATCCCACTTAATCGGGAACGTGTCATAAAAAGAGGGCGTCTCCCTTACTTATTAGGCGATATAAGGGATTTATCCGTATTAATAGAAAAAATATAGAGATGAAAAAGCTTTTGTTTATATTAGTTGTCATTGTTTTCTACGTTTTCCCCGCTTATTCAAAGAAGAAGACGGAGTCACCGTCAGTGCCTGTTCATCCGGCATACCTCACGACGCCCCGGGGTATTGAAGATACCAAACGTCTCATAGGAGAGGAACAATGGGCTCAGGAAGTTTTTTCAAACCTTAAAAAAAAGACTGACAAATATGCTGACATGGATCCGGAGTGGCTTACATCTCGGTTGCAGATGTATTGGAACTCTCATGCGACGGACGTATTCATAAATGGTGAATTTTATGAGAAAGCAGGAGGGGAAAAGTCTCCTGTGCCCACAGTCACATTTACAGGTTCGAGAGGTCATGGCACAGACTATGTGCGTCCCCGCCTGGAAGACGTCACCCCATACGATGAAGATCCCCGGGGTAAATATCTGGCAGCCAAGTCCGACGGGAAAATGGAATGGGTGCCCCTCAGCAAGACCGGTAGGATTATAGAAAGTATCAATAATGAGATACTTGGGATAGCACGCGATGCCGCATTCCTTTATGCCGTGACAGGAGAAGAAAAATATGCACGACTGGCGGATTCTGTTTTCGACACGTATATGAAAGGGATCTATTATAGAAATGTCCCTATTGATCTTAACAACGGCCATCAGCAGACTTTGGTGGGCATGACATCTTTCGAGGTGATCCATGAAGATGCTCTCGATGCGTTGGTTCCACTCTATGATTTTCTTTATGAATATATCAGGGCGCAAAGACCCGATGATTTACACATATATGAGACGGCATTCAAGAAATGGGCAGATAATCTTATAGATAAAGGGGTGCCACACAACAACTGGAACCTTATGCAAGCCCGCTATATTGTTAACATAGCCCTGATTCTCGGCGATGATGCTTACTATAGCGATTGCAAAGGGAAACAATATTATGTAGACTATGTAAAGAACCGAAATTCTATCCGTCAGTGGTCGCTCAAAGAGCTTGCTGATTATGGATTCGACCCTTGCAACGGGATCTGGTCTGAATGTCCCGGATATAGCACGGGCGTTGTAGTAAACGACTATGCTTCATTTATACAACTCTTCGACCGTAATCTCGCGACTGACCTTGCAGAGGAAATCCCGGTGGTGGGTAAAGCGGTTATGGCTCTTCCTCAATATCTTTTCCCAAATATGATAATGGTAGGTTTCGGTGACACTCATCCCGGACCTATCAAGATAGAACCCATTGAAAATATGATCCGGAATGCCCAAGCCAATGGTAAAAGAGAGGATGAAATAAAATTTACTCGTCTCTTGAAAACCTTACGTCCCGATGCAACACTATCTGCCGGAACTCAGAAACCTCGGGTTGCAGTCAATTCCTTTTATGCCGACAAACCTTTAGAGATTGATTCAACGGTTCCTGCAGGCGTCATTGATGATTATGTTTCGGCTCTCTTTTATGCTCCTAATGTAAGCTGGGTGGTTCAAAGAAGCGGTATGCAACCCTCAAGCCTGATGGTTTCGCTCAATGGCAGCGAAGGCAACCATATGCATTCCAACGGTATAAACCTCGAACTCTACGGAAAAGGGTTTACTTTAGGTCCTGATGCCGGTATCGGTAAGACCCTATATCAAGGTTTGGATTATCTGGAGTATTACAGTCAGTTCCCGGCACATAATACTGTATGCGTCAACGGCATTTCCTCTTATCCAGTGATGAAGAGCCATCATCCCTTCAAACTAAGATCACACTATCCGGAGAATGAGTCGAATTTCTATTCTCCTGTGAGCTATACGGATATCGAATTCGTCGAACCGGAAACTTTTGCACTTCAAAACCGTTTTACGGGTATAGTGACCGTTGACTCTGTAAGTGGCTATTATGTTGATATTTTCCGTAGCCACATTCCTGAGGGTGGAGACAAAACTCACGATTATTTCTATCATAACCTTGGGCAAAGAATGAAAATCACCGGAGCAGAAGGTGAAAATCTTGACCTGCAACCCACGGAAGAACTTGCTTTTGCAGGGGCACATCTTTTTGCATATTCCTATCTCTATGATAAGAAATCTCAGGAAACCGAAAAAGATATAAAAACTGTCTTTACAATTGACATGCCGGATTCCACACAAATCGATATGACAATGTGGATGAAAGGAGAAAAAGACAGGAAAATATTTAAGGCATTGAGCCCAATGACTGAGGGTCTAAGCCGTACCGCAGGGATGCCATATAATATATCGGAGCAGCCTACTCTTACCTTTGTGGCACGACAATATGGTGAAGCTCTTTCAAGGCCTTTCGTGGCTATATATGAACCATCATCGACCATGGAACCGGGTACTATAATGAATGTGGAATTTCCTGAATTGAAAATAGGTGCCTCTGAAGATGTCGCTATACAAGTAAACCATAAAAACGGTTTGCAAGACTTGATTATCTACTCATCAGACACCAGTAGGAAATCCGGATTAGAAGGTGTTGAATCAGACGCCTCATATCTATTCGTGCGTAAAGGAGATGCCGGAGTAGAGAGAATCTTCCTCGGAAATGTGACAGATGCACAAATAGAGGATATTACGTTAAAGGCACAAGTTCCTGTAGATCTCCTTCTTGAAAAGTCAGGCGACTCCTGGCATTATCGCACTACCGGCGATGCTACTCTTAAAATAGGAGACAGTAACCATTCTCTTCATTCGACATCCCAATATACCACATACCGCTCGTTGTGAACATCATATAGCGGTTCCACTATCACGCCTTGTTCTGTTTCCCATTTCAGACCATCAAGTTTCTTAAGTTTTTTGATATTTAGGGATGTCGGAAGGTTTTCGGGGATATGATAATCGTAGGTGTAGTAATCATTATATAGTTCCGGATTGCTAACAGGTGCCGGAGTTTCCATACCTTCAGTTCCTAATCTACCGGCCAGCACAATCGGGCCATATCTCAGCGATCTTTTGGATGGATTGCCTGGCAACTCTACAAATTCAAAATCAATTCCGAATTTGATATCTATCCGGTCGCCATCATTCCATATTCTTTTCATGGTGGCAAACCCTTTATCATCCTTTTTAAAAGATAGCTTTTTTCCATTGATCTTGATATCCATTGTTTTAGCCCAAGCCGGCACTCTCACTTTAATTGTCGTTGGAGTACTCTTTTTACCATTGACTCTCAATGTAGTTGATGGGTCATAGGGGAAAGCTGTCTCTTGAGTAATACCCAGACCGGTAGCTTCCCGGGCTAATTCGGAAGGGATAAAAAGATTGACGAAAAGAGTCTCATTTTCGGGGTCATGGAAATATATGCTTTCACCATATTTGGCATGGTTCTCAAACCCACTGCCTACACAACACCAGAAAGAATTTTCAGGAGTTGAATACACACGGTGGCTTCCGGTTTTGAGAGGGAGGAAATATCCAACCATTCCCGTTTCCGGATTCTGTTGCCCCAGAATATGATTATACAGGGCTATTTCATAATAATCAAATAACCGTGCATCAGGATTATGTGAAAACAGATGTTTTCCAAGTTTCAACATATTGTAGGTCACACAGGTTTCACCCGTATAACCGCTTAAATGTTCCTCAAACTTGTCAAGCGGGAAGAAATGTTCCTTATCACTGAGACTCCCGGTGGAGAAGATATGACTCATCATCTCATCCCAGAAAAATTCACTAAGTCGGAGGCTTTCCCGATTTCCGGTGATCTCGTAATTTCTAATCTCCCCAATCACTTTTGGAATAAACGTGTTGGTGTGTTTAGTGCCGAAATCATTGTTCCCGGCTTTCAATGGATCGATCACCTCATTATGATAGAAGAAATCTCCGAGCCATTTATATCTTTCATTTCCAGTCACAGCAAAAAGATTGTAGAAAGCCTCATTCATTCCTCCAAATTCATTTCGGAGCATCTTCTGTCGGGTTGAAGCGTCAATATCTTTCAACTTTACATAAGCCCAATTGCCAATCCCTTTTGCAACCTCCAGAGCATCGTTGTTATTCATATATAGATATTGGTCGATGAGACCGGATAGCAACTTATGGAGAGTATACCAGGGAGCCCAAACGCTTTCTCCCCTTATATTCCGGTTTATCAATTCTTCAGGGAAAGCACTCAGATAACCGTTGCCCAATTTCTCTTGCACCAATTTTAACCCGGATATGATACTATCTGACTTTAATTTGAAAATCGAATCGCCGGTGCCATTATAGATAAGAGCAAAGGCTGACATTAGATGACCCGTGGTGTGTCCTCTAAGTTCGCAATCAAGAGATTCCCACCCACCATATTTTTTACTGTCATATATCCACCTTCACGTCCGGCCCATACGCCCGCATTGTTATAGAAAGAATGCAACAGACGGTCGATAGATATGTTTGCCATCCACGCGGAATCACGGTCTTGGTTCTCTTTGACACGACCGGGTAGAAGTGTCACATCCCTAAGATCAAAACTCTCTGCCACTACCGGAGTGGCTGTAACCTTCTGTTTATTCTTAAATTGGCCGGGATAGAAAGACTGTGCCATTAAATTTCCGACCCCTAACACCAACAAGCATACTAACTTGTATCTCATTAATTATCTCTTGTTAATTGGATATTAATCTCTTGCACGGCAGATTTATATTTCTCATCGCCATCAGCCTCGACGCATAAAGTGATTCCGCTCCAAAGTCTTTTGGGATCATTCCCCACATAGGCGGCGTCAAACTTGAAACTATTATCACCGGTTTGTATCGCCGGACCGGAAATTAATGTCAGGCGTGGTTCACTTTTGGCATGTGCGTCGCTCAGACTATCACGGTTTTCATTAACAAACACAGGTTTCAATGTGAATTCTTCCCCGGGAATCTTCAGGTTAATCTTTATATGGCTTGCAGTGTCGTAGGGAACCAAAACACCGTCTTTCTCCACGGAGACAAACTGCTTAAGTTTTCCATAGCTTTCCCGGTAACGCTTTTGAGTCATTTCGACCATTTCCCGGTCGTGATACCAGAATTGTTCATGAAAATTCAAGCTTTCGGAACCATCTTCATTCCATTTAGAATAGAAAACCCCCTCTTTCGGTCCGGGATTGTCAAGGCTCTTTTCAATAAATTTCGCTATGTAATCCTGCGTCTCTTGGCAGAGGTCGAAATGCCCTTTGCCGGCGTCACATAAAAAAGAGATACGGCTGTCAGGATACATCATCTTGAAAGCCAGAGCGGGTCTTACCCTCGCATCCCACCACTCATATTCACCTTCCACCATAAGGCCGGGAATGTTGTCAATGTTCCGGGTGCGTCCCCACTCTATGTTCTCCCTACCATAACCGCAGAGATTTGTTCTCGGAGCATCCCCATGAAAAGAGACCACGCAAAGGGTCTTCTCAGGGTTCCATGCCGCAAAATTCCAGGGGAATGTTGCCTGAGCAGAATGGCCAAACGGAATAATTTTTGCCTCCCTAAGCTCTTGATGCCCGGTAGTCTCGGCCAGATCGTTGATTATTTTTTCAAATCTTTCCTGACAGCCCTGACTTATATCCCAATTCTGGGAACCTGACTGAACAAAGGCCATTGCGACTCCAAGACTATCCATTTTGCCGCTGAAACGGGGGCTACGAAACAATACCTCCTCAGTCATGTTCTGATGGCAATAAAGGATAGCTTTTACATCTTTGTCTTTAGGTAGTCTCAGACACACTTTATTGCCATCCTCTCCCATAATACAGTCAAAATCCGTCTCCGACATACCTTGTGACATCCCGGAAAATGCTATCGCCACCAGTAACGATATGAATAAGAGTTTCTTTTTCATCTTATTTGAACACTACATTTTCCACATGGTTGCCTACATATATCCGAGCCATGTCTCCGGTTTTATACCAGCGCGGTTTTCCCGGCATTTCATCAAATATCTTTTCTCCGTTGACTTTCAGATTATCGAAAGTGATATTCCTTACCTTTCTCTCTTCATCATATCCCTCGATTAAAGAGAGTTCGGAATTTTTCCCTGTATAGTCGATATCCTTGAAAAGCAGATCCTCCACAAGAAGTCCCGGAGCTTTGCAATATTTCTCATTATGGAAAATTCTGACATTAAGTAGCTGACCCTTTCGGAAGTCTTCAATCCTAACATTATCGAATACAACATCCCTGACGATATTATTGTCGCCGCAATTGACGGTCAGGCAACCCTGATAGTCTATCTGTGGCTCATAATGATCAAGTATGTCGATATTTCTGTAGCATAAATTCTGAATGGTGTCAGGCGTGGCCTCGACTCCTATTTCAGTTGCTGCGCCATGGAGTCCTACCATTATAGGGTGGGCAACATCTGCCCAAAGAGTGGAATTTTCCATCGTGATATTTTTACATCCCCCTTTGAATCCTTTACGGGTGGCATAGACGGTATGACAGTCGTCGCTGTTACGACAGAACACTCTGTCATAGTCTACATTGCTACTTGCAAAAATGTTCATGCCGTCGCCCCATCCATAACTGCTTATCGATTTCACATTTGAAACCTTAACAGAATCACTTCCTCCAATCGGCAATTGTGTCACAATCACTCCATCAACCTCCACATTCCGGGAATTTTTCACACTTATTCCAGCATCCCGGAAATCGGGATGTATCTCTCCTCGCCCGAATATCCTGACATCCTCCACGCCATCGCATATAATATGACCCTTAACCCTGGCTCCGCCATCTACATAGACCCTGGCTCCTGACTCCACCATCAATGTGTCGCCCGGTAACTCATGCAGCCCGGGAGCGAAATATATCCATTTTTTGTTCTTTTTCAATTCTTTTGGATTCGGCCGGTTAATGTCAACCGGGTTTGCAAACAGATGCAAGTTGCGGAAAATATCTCCATTGAATTCTACCGACAGATTTGCCGGATTTATCAATGAGAAACGGAGAGTATCCCCGGTAAGGGTTGGCCTTAAGCCATAAGAAAGAGGGCGGACTACTCCTTGTCCAGCTTCGGTGTAGGAGGGTATTACTTCCACCTCCACTTCTCCGTCAAAATCGAAATATGCCATGGAGGCAATCCTGACATTATGGCCCGTTACATCAGCCTGATCCACTTTCACAGGATAGACAGCAATATCCTCCCATTCTCCCAAAGGGAGTTGCCTCACTCTCACCCGATAATCATCGAGAGTGACCACCTCTTCACCCGCAGGATAAGTTATAACCTTTCCGTAACCAGAGACTATTGCGAGGGCGATAATACCGATTGTCAGCAATTTCCTCATTATATGTTTTCTTACTGTTTGCGGAGAAGGATAGCCGCCCCTCCTCTTTCCTTAAGGTTAAGTTTTAATTTATCACCTTTCTTCACTCTCTTCTCCGAAATTCCGACCCGGGTCTTTGTTTCGGCTGTATCGTTGTCTTCATAAATGGTTGCAAGATATTTTCCATTGTCGAGGAAATCAAAAGGAATATCAAGAGTTCTGGCTTCATTATTAGTCATTGCTCCTATCCACCAGTCATCTCCGTTCCTACGGGCTATCACAACGTGCTCTCCGGGATAACCTGACAGAACTCTTGAATCGTCCCAGGTGGTTTTAAGGTTCTCAAACCAACTGATCTCGGGTTCACCTTCATATTTCGAGGGCTTGTCATACCAGAAAAGAGTCACGAGCGGCGAATAATAGACCACTGAAGCGGCCAACTGATGCGCATGGGTATTTTTAAGCCTTTGATCATAGTAACAGATGGTATAGTCGGCTGCTCCGTTAATCATACGTGTGAATGGAAGTGTCACATCATGGGTGGCGTCCGGAAATTCTTCATTTCCCAGAATCCCCTCTTGAGTTAGTAGATTAGGATAAGTGCGAGAGAATCCCGACGGCCGGTATTCATCATGTATATTCATCATAAGTTGGTTGTCTGCAGCACTTCTTACGAGGTCATGTAGCCAAGTGGCCCATCTGTGGGATGCGTATTGCACGAAACCACTCTTCACACCTTTGATTCCCCATTCTTTAAGCAGTGGCAGAAGCACTTTCTGCTGTTTCATCAGGGCATGCTGGTTGACATAAAGCCAGATTCCAACCCCATTTTCGTTGCCATATCTCACCACCTCCGGCATATCGATCTTGTCAATCACTTTTGTTGCATCTCCATCATGGCTGGTGCATGGCACATACCATAACCAGTCGAACAACATGTAAGGAATGTTGTGTTCATGACAGAAATCGATGGTTTGTTTTGCTCCTTCGGTTGTCAGTGTGGTCTCGCGCATGATTGTGCCGGGTTTCACCCATTCTTCGGCATCAGCTATTTCGATAGGAGGATTCAGATTGAGGATAATATCATTATTCTCAAGCAATTCTCCAGGTGTCTCGGCTCCCATTATAATTTTCCAGGGGGTGGCATAATAGGTGACAATATCCACGGGAGAATACATCACCGAGCCGAGAGTGTTGTGTGACATGTTTACAAATTTGGTGAGACACCAGTCATCTGTATCGGCGTCGGTCAAGGCTCCCCAATAGCCACCGGGATATTCAAGAGTCAGTGCTCTTTCCACAGGGATCCGGATAGAGTCTATCGGAAGTCGGTTGGCTTTTGCTTGCGCCCATTCTGCGGCCCATGCCATAGTCCCTTCCGGTAAAGTGTAAGACGTGATGTCGTCGACTACCTTATGAAACACAGCCTGAGGATGTTCCGGAAAAAAATATCTGAAAGCCACACCTTCATCATAGGCCCTCAACTCTACATCCAAACGATAGTTTGAGGCATCCTTACGACTCAGATGAACAGTTGCTCCGTTCCATTTATCCTTTATTTTCGAACGTTCGCCATATAACGGTTCCCACTCGGAATCGTTGGAACGGTAAGTTACGGAATCAACCCTTAGAAGATCCATCCAGCACTCCGGTTGTGGGAGTTTTCGGTTTCCGATGTTCAATGCCATCTCCCATGTCCTGTTGTCAAGGTCGAGGCCAAGCATTCCTTTCTCCACAAGTGGCTGATCATTAAAATTAACACTGTAGCTAAGGAATCCTATAGAATCAGGAGTAAGTTCATGGGCCACATCTATTTTATGGTTGCCACTCGGCGAACTGAGAGTCAAAATCGAAGCCAATAAAGGTAGTATGTGCATAAAGATATTTTATTTGTCTAATTATTATACGACAAAATGCCCCAATCTACTCAAATCCTTTCTTATTTCAGGAAAGACTCTTTATGAATTCTGCCGGTGTGATACCGGTCAACGACTTGAAATGGCGGAAAAAACTTGCCCTTGAAGAAAATCCACACATCTCAGCCATAGTTGTAAGAGTGTATTTAGAGCTCTCACCCTCTTTCACCAACCTTTTGAACTCCTCTACCCGGTACTCGTTCACATAGTCGTAATAACTCTTTTCCAGATACTGGTTGAAGAGGAAGGATAGGGAATGAGTGGTGGTGCCTGCCATTTCGGCAAGGTCTCGGCTCTTTAAATCCGGGTTTATGAATGGCCGCTCCTCTTTCATCACCTTGTCAAGAATCTTCAGAATTCTACGGCATTCTTCTTCAGATAGCCGTGTTGTGCGATAACTGATCTTTTCTTCAGTCGCTATTTCTTTTTCAGGATTAGGTTTCGTGGTTTCCTGAACATAAATGTCTTTCTTTTTCTTTGTTTTCAAAATGAAATATAGAGGAATAAAGATTAAGAGTGCCAGCAAGACTCCTCCGGCTATCCACCAACCCGCACTTCCATAGGCATAAGGTTTCTTCACCGTAATAGTAATCTCCGAATTAGGATTACCCGCTTCTCTAACCCGAAGATGGTAGACACCTGACTCAAGGTCATGGTACACTATCGGATTCGAGCCTGTGGTGCCATGCCATCCGGGTTCATCCCCCATCTTATATTCCAACTCATAAAAGTCGGGATTTACGAAACTCAAATCGGAAAGATTCACTGAAAGTTCCCGGTCATTTTTTCCAAGTGTAACCTCGTATGAATTTTCTCCGGTTCTGGTAAACCCTTCCCGATGAGAATTAAAATCATTGATATCAGTCACTACGAGGCGATGCCGTTTATCCTCTTCCATACTCTCTCTCACTTTTGCAAGATCAACGATATGAAGACCGGATGTAGAGCCCATTCCTATTTCCTCACCCTGCAGATATGGAATTGCCAGAGTATAGATAGGATTCAAGACTCCTCCCGCATTATTGAAAAGCAGATATTCCTGCGGATCGTCAGGCTTAATGGCCACAAGGCCTTTGTCGGTGCCAAGCCAGATGCGGCCATCCGGATCCTCTATTATTGATGTAAACTGACTGAATCTACCCGTGGCCCCTATTTGAAGTTGAGAGATATTGTTCAGGCCGAGGTCTGTTTGCCAGATTTCGCCACGGTCAGGGAGGAAAAAGAGGTTATGGTGCGAGTCTTCATAAACTGCCCGAATCTTTCCCTTGATAGGAAAACCTGTTGGGAAACCTGAAGTTGTCAACTGTCCGTCCCGTAAGATTGCGATGCCGTTTTCGGTGCAAAACCAGCCGCGGCCAAGGCTATCGAAAAAGATTTCATATACATTGCCTTGCGGAAGTTGGGAAGTAGCGGAAGTGAAGACACCGGTAGGATTCCCATTGGGGTTATCGAATTTATAAACTCCCTCTGAGGTGGCTGCCCATAAATTGTCGTCGTCTGACTTCCGTAATTGGAAAATGGTAAGATTATCATTCCCTTTGGGACCGAACCGTTCCACTTTCCCTGTGTGAGGATCTATGGCATACATTCCTCCATGGTAGGTCCCAATATAAAATTTATCTTTCCAGTATTCTATCGAGAAGATCAGATTAGAATCAATTTTTGGTTGACGGATGTTTCTGACCTCTCCGGTTCCATCTTCTATCAGGAGCAGACCGTCGTGGGTTCCAATAGCTGTGAAGCCTCCTCCTTTTTTCAGGGCCCTGACCGTCATCTCTTTTAGATCCGGAATCCTACTTGAGGCATATACCTCCGGAGAATAACTGTGATATGGAGAATAGTCCACCCCTCCCTGATAATAGCCGACCCACAGGATACCATCCTTATCTTTTAAGGCACTATAGACTGAATTGGTGCGGAGGCGCTGTCTTGAAGTCGCACCTGTGGTGAAATGGTCTTCCACTTTTCTATTTTTCAAGGAATAGATGAAGACTCCGTCACCGTCGGTAGCCGCTGTTATCTCATCTTTATATAAATTCAGGGAAGTAATCACCCCGTTGCCCACCTTTATTACTGACCCGAATTTAAGCGCTTCGATGTCAAAGGGGATTATTCCGTCGCCATCGGTCCCGATATAGATATTTCTGTTATCGGCACACATCACAGTGGAGGGCCTGACTAAAGGAATCTGATAAAATGTCGACTTGTAATAGGGGAGAGTGAGCCTCCATAGTCTCTCTCTCGTAAGTAGCCAGAGATTGGAATCATCTTCCTGAAGCCATACACCCTTGATATCATTTTCAGAGGAGAAATTGTCATTATTAAGTAGATGGTGGCTCAGAATATTGTCTTTCCTGTTAAAGATGTAAAGCCCTTTGGACGTGGCGATATAAAGATTACCCTCTTTGGAAAGATAAAGGTCGTTGACAGAGAAATCAATCTTATCAGGGAATATCTTTCGGATTTCTTTATTCTTTAGGTTAATCTCATAGAGTCCCTGGTTGGCACCCACAAAAATAATGTCGCCGGCTTCCGTGATTGCGTTTACTCTCCGCGAACTGTGCTTCTCTCCTTCGAGAGGAAAGCGAATTATGTGGTTGCCGTCGAAACGGTCAACGCTGGATTCTGTTCCGAACCATACATAACCCTCCCTGTCTTTATATATATGGTTGATAAGAAGGTCGCTAAGTCCGTGTGAGAGCGTTATCGGGTGGAACCCTCGGTCACTGACCGTAGCCTCGATTGGAAAGTAACTGCCTGCAAAACAAAGCAGAAATATGAATATATATGAAAAGGGAATTCTAAACCCCTGAGTTGAACTCAATGTAAAATATGGTAAAAGATTCCGGCACTCAAAATTACTTAAAATTTTTATTATCTGATTGAGTGTATATAATTTTTTAGAGGTAATAAGGGGAAACAAGTTGAAAAAATCAGCGATGAAATTTCCGATATTAACCCGAAAATCAATGGCAAGCATCCTGAGATGTGGTTTGACAGTCTTTTTGACAGCATCAGGTTCCTCTGCTTATGCAACAGAGTTGTCAGGTGAGGCCTCAAGTCCCGATTATATATATGTGGAGCCCAACCTTCCCGACAGTCTTAAGGGTTACAGATATGTCGGCTCATCCTTTCCACAGATAGAAGAAGGGATGTCTGCGGCTGAAGAAATAGTGATGGTAAATAAAGAATGTAAGCCAAAGAGACTCGCCATCAAAACAAATCTTCTTTATGACGCGATTCTTGCCCCCTCTTTGGAACTTGAGTATAAATTCAATCCTCGTTGGTCGCTCGGCATAGAAGGCACCGTGGCTTGGTGGAGCAACGATAATAAACATAAGTATTATCAAGTAATGAACATCCTTCCTGAGGTAAGATATCATTTCAATCCTAATAAAGATTGGGGTGGCAATTATCTCGGAATATTTGCCGGAGGTGGTAAATATGACCTTGAAAATGGCGGCAAAGGCTATCAGGGAGAACAGGGGATGCTCGGGTTAAGCTATAATTATGTATGGCAGTTAAGATGCAATTTCGCCATAGAGGCCGGACTCGGGGTCGGGGTAATGTTCACTCGCTATAAGAAGTATTATCCTGAAAACGGGAAATATGTATATCGTGAAACTAAGAATCTATGGTACGGCGGTCCGTTGCGTGCTAAAGTGGCCCTCGTATGGTATTTGTGGAATAGATAAAATTTGTAAATTTGATGAAGAATTGTGCTTTATATAGATTTATGATTTTAGGAGCGATTGCTTTGACCTTAGTCGGTTGTCGCAAGGAGCTTGACTACGACTACGATGAGGCAGACTATGTTGAGGGCTACCGTCTGGAATTTGAAGTGGAATGGGAGCTCGAATGGGAACGCTCTTATGGCAGCAGTTGGTATGACAACTGGGATGAAGCCGGCACAGACCACATCTATGACTATTATAAACCGTTGCCTCCGGAAGGTATCGCCGTGATCCTTTACAATAAGGATGCAGAGGGTAACTATGTGCATAGCCGTGAGGTACATATCCCTGCAGAGGGAGGTAAAGTCACCATCGACAAGTCGACACGCGCCATCCTTCTGCATAACGATGATTCGGAATATATCACCATATCCGATCTGTCTTCACCCCATACGGCCTACGCAACTACCGGCACAAACGGCCGTTCATTCAATGATTTCCATTCCGGAGAACGCTCGATTAATCAGCCCGACATGCTATATGGTGCTTTCGTTGAGCTCGAAGAAATGGAGGCTCAGTTGGGATATAAGAATACAAAAGTGACACTTCGTCCCCTCGTATATAGTTATCTGGTGCGTTGCCCTATTGAAAAAAACGCACAGGCTATAGCCCT
Organism: Muribaculaceae bacterium; assembly: GCA_022509205.1. Classification (GTDB taxonomy): domain Bacteria; phylum Bacteroidota; class Bacteroidia; order Bacteroidales; family Muribaculaceae; genus Lepagella. Next base: position 25,420 of record JAFLTR010000020.1, read on the forward strand.
TGCACGGGGTGCTATGGGGGGTATGGCCGAAGGAGTTAATGTGAAAGATGGTTCCACCAACGAAAAGGCGGCCACAATCATTTTCGAATGTCAGCCAACGAGCTACGGTATCGGAATTCAGGTGTTTACTTTTGGTGTGCCTAACTTTTCCGATGATTATTACACTCGCGGAGATGAAGTGACAGGTCAGTTTGATGTTAAACTTGATATGTTCTTTAAGAATGGAAAAACCATGAATTTCGACTTCGACATATCCAGCCAGATGAAAAATCAACCCAATGGAGGTGTAATCCATCTCAATGGCATAGAAATCCCTGATGAGATGGCTGAAGGCACGTCCGGTTTCAATCCGGATGTAGAATCCTGGGGAGAAGAAACCGATATTGACCTACTTTAAAATTATTAAACTTAAAATAGAAAACCAATGAAAAAAAGTTTATTTTTTGCAGCCATAGCAGCCACAATTATGGCAAGCTGTGCCAATGAAGAAAGCGTCGAGATGGCTCGTCCATCCGGCAATGCAATTGGCTTCGAGTCTTTCGTTGGAAAGGCTACACGTGCCGACATGACAAATTCAAGTCTTGAAAGCTTCTATATTTATGGTGGTAAGGAAGCAACCGAATTCGATGCTGTTCAAGTGACAAAAGCCGGTAGCGACTGGACCTACTCACCCGAACGTTTTTGGGCAGAGGGTGAAACCTATAAATTTGCCGCTGTTGCTCCTTCAGTAGATGGAGTTTCCTACAATTATGATGACAATAAGCTCACAATAGCTAACTATGCAGCCGGCGAAGAGGATCTTATCGTGGCTACAACTGATGCTATTACAGCTCAAGAAAGCGGTAATCCGGCAGTTGCCTTGAATTTCAAGCATGCCCTCGCCAAAGTGCAGTTCACTTTCACCAACAGTGTTTCCGGAGCAACTGTAAAGATTGAAAACGCAAGACTTTCAGGTGTAAACATTCAGGGCACATTGGAAGCTTCTTATGCAACCGGCACTTCTCTTGCTTGGTCGAATGTGGGCACTACCGGTTCTTACACTTACTCCTTTGATTTTGCCGGAGGTGAAACAGCATCAGCGGTCCAATATCTGGTTCCTCAGACACTAACAGATGATGCACAATTCTCTTTCAAAGTGACAATAACGGGAGCCACCGATGAACCCGTGGTTCAAACCTTGTCAGCTCAGCTTAAGAAAGATAATGCTACGGCATGGGAAACCGGCAAACAATACAACTACAACCTCAAGATAACAGGATCTGCTGTAGGTCAGGAATCAATCCAATTCGAAGTTAATGACTTCACTTGGGAATCAGACTTTGAAAGCACAGATCCGAGTGTGAAAGATGACCCGAATGCAGGAAAGGTTGTAGAAACCAAACAATTTGAATGTCTTGCCGATACTTGGGTTAGAGGAGACGGTGATAATGATAATTGGAAAAACGGTGAAAAAGACACTTCTGTAGAAATTAACAAGAATAATTTTGATGCTTTATACGGTTTCAAGTATTCGGTTCCTGAAGGAATGGAAGTTCAGTCTGCAAAAATTCATTTAATCACTTGTCGTTGGAAGACAAATGCAACAATTAACATATACTCTTTTGCTACTGACTTTGCAGAAGATACCGATTGGGCCACTGTCAAAGATGAGGTGAATTCGATTACAAGTGGACCAGCTCTTATGGAAAATTATACTCCGGTTGCACCGTATGATAAAGATATTTCTGATACGAAAATTCCTGAAGATTCAAAAAATCTTGCTGCTTGGACAAACAATATAGATGTAACTGAATATATGAAAACAGTAAGTAATAAGGAAAGAGTAAACTTCCTGCTTACTTTAGGTGATACTCAGGCTCAGGTTAAATTCTTTACTAAGGATAATAATGGTGTAGATGCATTTAAGAATGATGATAACACTACTTTTGCAGCTCATTTCACCAAGGAGGAATTGATGCCTTATCTTGAAGTTACTTTCGTTGAAAAAGGTGAATAATCTTAAGGTAAAACCTAATCCAAATAGTTCAGGGGTGCTGTGCGGCATCCCTGATTTTTTTATGCAATATTTTCAGATTTAAAGAATGATTTCCTAATAATCATATAATCTATTCTTTTGATACCTATACCGTATTACATGACAGTACCTGATGATAATTGTTTGTTGTAAAGATTGACCTTGAAATTTTTTATCAATTAGAATAGAACGAATTTAAAAGTTTTCTGTAATTTTGTGACTTGTATAAGTTGTAGGAATGCTGCATGATGCACGAAATTAGAAAATGTGGCGATTGTGCGGTAACATTCAGAGGTTCCCAACCGCGTGGCATCTGAAAAATTATATTGAAAAATAAACTTTAAAATTATATACCTCATGGCAGACAACATCAATCAAGATCCGTTTAACGAACCGATCAGAAAAAACAACTGGTGGCTTTACATCATCGGCGGCCTCGTGATCGCCGGTATCATTATATGGTTCTTCATCGACTGGAGCTATAAGGATCGCAACCGCGAACCGGAACCGGTTGAGCAACTGCAGGAAGTGCCGGCACAAGATCAGGTGCAGGAAGAGACACTCCCCACAGTGACAGTTGAAGGTGAAGAAGGCGAATAAAGAAATTAACTTCAATCCAACTTAAAAAGTCGCGTAGAGCTTTAAAATCTACGCGACTTTTTATTGTCTTATAATTTCTAATTTCTCTAATTCATGATATTCCTTATTCCCCTCGATTCTCCTTGTTGAAGATATGGCGAAGACGTGAGAATATGCGCTTTGATGTCGATTCGGTAGGCACAACATTAGGAGCATTCTTAAGGCTTTCAATTGCAGCCTTCTCAGCATCGGTGAGATTTTCCGGGATGTAGACCATCACATTCACAAGCAGGTCTCCCTTAATGTTGCTATTCATTTGCGGCAATCCCTTGCCACGCAGACGAAGCACTTTGCCGGGCTGCGTTCCGGCTGCAATCTTAAGACGGGCCCGTCCTTCTACTGTAGGCACCTCCGCACTTCCGCCCAAAGCTGCAGTCGGGATATCGAGCATCAGATTATAGATAAGGTCGTTGCCATCACGGATTAAATCAGGATCTTTCTCTTCCTGGATTACTATCAGAAGATCACCGTTGACTCCTCCATGACGCGGAGCGTTACCCTGGCCTCTCATCGTGAGCACCATTCCGTCGGTTACACCTGCAGGTATGTGGAAGCTTACGATCTCTTCTTTCTTTTCAACACCTGAACCTCCACAACTGGAACAGGACTCCGATATGATTTTGCCTTCACCGTTGCAGGATGGACAAACGGCTTCCGTCTGCATCGGACCGAAGATAGATTGCTCAATATGGGATATATGGCCTGTGCCATGGCAATGAGAACAGGTATGGAATGCCGTACCGTTCTTAGCACCGGTGCCCTGACAACTTTTACAAGCCACAAAACGAGGTATTTTCAGCTTTTTGTCCACCCCGTTCATGATATCCTTGAGGTTGACCTTTACAGTGATTCTCAGGTCTGTGCCCTTGTTAACTTGCTTTCTGGCTCTTCTTCCGGCTCCCGTAGCTCCTTCGAAACCTCCGAATCCACCGAATCCGCCTCCCATCCGGCCTCCGAATATGTCGCCGAAATGAGCGAAGATATCCTCCATCGACATTCCTCCGCCGCTGAAGCCTCCGCCACCTCCGAATCCTTGCGGACCCATGGAATGGCCGAACTGATCATATTTAGCCCGTTTGTCGGCATCGCTCAACACATCGTAAGCCTCAGCTGCTTCCTTGAACTTTTCTTCGGCGTTCTTATCGTCAGGATTCCTGTCGGGATGGTATTTAATCGCCAGTTTCCGATAGGCTTTCTTTATTTCGTCGGCGCTTGCATTCTTCGGCACGCCCAGCACCTCGTAGTAGTCTCTTTTCTCTGCCATATTCCCTTTTCGTTTTGATTCGTTGTCAGCGGGCGGTCATGGTTTATTGACCAACCACCACTTTTGCATGACGAAGCACTTTGTCGTTGATAGTGTAGCCTTTCTCTACAGTGTCGAGGATTTTCCCTTTCTTATCTTCATCGGGCACAGGCACTGCTGAGATAGCCTCATGTTTATCGGCATCGAAGGTATCGTCGTTGGGATCGAATTCCTTCACGCCATTCTGGTTAAGATAATTCTTGAATTTATTGTAGATGAGTTTCACACCCTCTTTCACTGAATCTGCTTCCGGAGAGCTCTCGGCTGCCTTAATGCCCCGCTCGAAATCATCCATTATCGGGAGAAGTCCTTTTAAAACATTCTCACCGGCATTCTTGATGATGTCGCTTTTTTCCTTGAGAGTGCGCTTACGGAAATTATCGAATTCCGCCATCAGGAAGAGATATTCCTTCTTCTCCTTTTCCAATTGACTTTGGAGGTCGGCCACTTTTTTCTCCATATCTTCGCAAGCTTCCTTTGCTTCCTCCGACACCTCTTCAGGAGTCACTTCCTGAGCCTCCGTATCTTCCGCTTCGGGAGCGGTTTCGGGAGCTGTTTCTCCTTGTTTCATGCTTTCGGGATCCTGCGGTTTGGAATTTTCTTTATTCATCTTATTCCCGTGGTATTGTTTGTTCTTGTGTGACATAGTTGTATGGTTTTTAGTATTGCAAATTTTAAGCCAATTTTAAAATTTTTAAGGAATAATACCAACCTGCGTCACAAACAGGGCGTAGATCAGAATTAACCTCTTTATAAACCAAACAACCAAATGCCCTGATAAGTTGACTCAAGCCGCTCTCTTTCTTCAATGGCGGCTTGAGGGGAGGCATATATACCATATATTGCAGAACCGCTTCCACTCATTGAAGCATAAAGAGCTCCTGAGTCATAAAGACTCTGTTTGATAGCTGCAAGTTCGGGATGGAGTGAGAAAACAGAAGTTTCAAAATCATTCACAACCTTTCCTTTCCAATCCTCTATTGGAAGAAAGGGGAGAAAACGAAGGTCGAAATCCGGGGATTTAGGACTGATTCCTGCAAAGGCCTGAGCAGTCGATATGGATACTTCGGGCTTAACGATCAGGATAGTGTATCCCTTTAGATCCAAATCTATTTCCTGCAGATTCTCACCGATGCCTGAAGCAAAACATGGAGTATTATAGAGAAAGAAAGGACAATCTGCACCAAGTTTTACAGCCAGCTCCAGAAGTGTGGCTCTGTCATACCTGTTGCCGGTCACCTCATTAAGCATTTGAAGAGTGAAGGCTGCGTCGGCGCTTCCCCCTCCCAAGCCGGCACCGTCGGGAAGATGTTTGTCGAGTGTGATACCGAACATACCGTAGCTCGCCAGGTCGTCGAAATCCTGATTGTAGAGACCAAGAAAATTGGAGGCAGCTTTTACAACCAGATTTTTCTTAGGATGGCAATCTATCTGACGACCCATGAACTGGAAACGACATCCGCTCATTTCGGAAGCCCGGTCGTAGGTCACTTCCAGGACATCGTCGAAAGGTTCCGGCTGATGTGGCATCCCACATTCCAGGCCCACAGGATAGAAGACTGTTTCAAGGTCATGATAGCCGTCCTCACGTTTTGCCACTACGTTCAAGCCGATGTTTATCTTGGCATTTACGAATTTTATCATGGTGATATCTATTTTTGCGATTGATTGGATATGGTCTCCCTGGGTGGTGTAGAACTTTTAGGTCGAAAAAGCTTGAGGTGAGGGCCATGATAGATGCCGGGTTCGGTGAGATCATGACTTACCACGGCTCCCATAGCCACACTTATATTGTCGCGGATAGTGATACCATTGGCGATTTTTGCCCCAAGCCCTATAAAGCAATTCTTGCCGATGGTGGTGAAACCACCTATAATGGCTCCGGGACCGATAAAGGAGTTGGCACCGATGTTGCAGTCATGCTCCACGATTGCCCCGGAATTTACAATCACATGCCGGCCAAGAACGGCTCGGTTGATAATGGCTCCGTTCATCACGGCGCAACCTTCCCCGATTTCGGAATTTGGAGTGATAATGGCTGTGGGAGCAATCAGAGAGACAAACCGTGCTCCCGATTCGATGTATCTTCGCAGCAATTTCTCTCTGGCTTCCATCGTAGGCAACTTAGAATACACATAAGCCACATGAAAAAGATTCTCCTCCCCGATAAATTTGTCGGCATCTGCATCCGAACCTAAAAGAGGCACCTCCATAGTTGGATTTTCCTCTGTGGCGATATACCCTTTTATAGTGTCTCTACTGAATTCCAGGAGAGAATGAGCGTGACCTCCTCCTCCTATCAATATCACTTCCTTAGTTTTCATTCTGCAAAGTTAATAGAATTTATTATTTTTGCAGAAAGAACTCTTTAACATGAACACAGAGAGACTTAAATATATTTTTATAGGCGTTGTCACGATGGTTTCTGCCATGATGGCTCGAGGGCAGGTGAGATATCATTGTCCGCAGGATTCCGTGAGGGTGATGGAATTGGTGGTGGCAGCTTCAAAAGCTCAGGAATACGGCGACCGTGTTGTTGCCGCTGCAAAGGCCCTTGAAGGGGTTCCTTTTGCTCCGGCTGCCGACAATGATTCGATCGGCTCAATTGTAATAAGACTCGATTCTCTTAATCAACGCGAATTTATTTATATGACCCTGGCCGCTGCTAAAACCGCTCAGCTATCCAACCCCAATCTGCGTGACTTCGAGAAAAATCTTGAAAATATAAGCCGTAAAAAAGGTGAAGACCATGGGTTTGCAAGCCAGTTTCTTTATGGGGCTGACTGGATAGTCGACAATGTTTACCGAGGAAATATTCAGGAGCTTACTGATTATCCCACCGTGGGAAGTTATCGCACCAAGACACTTGACTACGTGACACGTCATCCGGATCAATTCCCGGCTATGGCTAATCCCGATGTTGCCGACAAGGTGAGAGTGGCAGAATATGGCTACCGCAGTCACAGGCTTCCGCATAAGAAGAAGCACACTATCAACGATAAGGAGATGAAGACGCTGCTTGCTCCGGGAGATATAATAATCATGAGCCCGATGGATGAGGATTTCGATATCTACGACATCGGAATCGTGACTATCGAGAATGAGCAGCCTATCCTTATTCATATCTCACGTGAGAAAGGTGTTGTGGTTACCGACCCTTATCCTTTGCCTCGTCTATTTAAGATAGAGGGCCAGTATTTCTATGGTTACCGCTGGCTGCGTCCTCAGGGATAGTTTGCGGGAAGGCAATAGAAAAAAGATGAGTGGATATGATTAAGCCGCCTATTATAATTTGAAAAATAGAATAAGATATGTCGGAAAATCGGCCTAAAATATTGATGATCTATACCGGGGGCACAATCGGCATGAAGGAAAATCCTGAGACGAAAGCACTGGAGCCCTTCGATTTCAACCATCTTCTTGACAATGTGCCCAAACTCAAGATGCTGGATTATGATATATCGCATCATCAGTTCGGACGCCCTATAGATTCTTCCGATATGGATCCGCGCCACTGGGGAAAGATTGTCAAGGTGATTGAAGAAAACTACCGGGATTTCGATGGTTTTGTAGTGCTTCATGGCACAGACACAATGGCTTATACCGCTTCCGCTCTTAGCTTCATGCTTCAACAATTGTCAAAGCCGGTTATTATCACCGGCAGTCAGTTGCCGATAGGAGAAGTGAGGACAGATGGTGAAGAAAATCTGATCACGGCCTTGCAGATAGCCGCTGCAAAAGATGGTGACGGTCGTCCGATGGTCAGAGAGGTGGCTATCCTTTTCGAGAATTTCCTTTGGCGGGGCAATAGAAGCACCAAGCGTAGCTCCGACAATTTTGATGCTTTCAGGAGCAACAACTATCCTGAACTGGCCAAGATAGGTCTGGGAATCACATTCAACAAGGAGGCGCTCTGGCGTAGTCCCGTGAAGGATTCTCCATTAGTGGTGCAATATGCCATGGACACCAATGTGGTGTGTCTTGATCTGTTCCCCGGTATCCAGGAAAACGTGGTGAGACACATTCTCTCAACTCCCGGTCTCAAGGGGGTAATACTAAAGACATTCGGAGCAGGGAACGCTCCGGGCGAGAAATGGTTGTCTGAGGCTTTGAAAGAGGCCGTAGACAGGGGGATTGTAATAGTAAATATCACTCAGTGTCCCAACGGAGAGGTGGTGCCACACCGTTACCGCAACGGTTTAGGACTAACGAGAGCCGGAGTGGTTCCGGGTCATGATCTGACCTCGGAGGCTGCAATCACAAAACTTATGTATCTGCTTGGAAGAGGTCTCAGCAACAAGGAGGTGGCCCACTATATGCAGTGCAACCTTTGCGGAGAAATGTCCTAAGTGGGGATGGTGCATGCAGCAGCGTGGATTTGGGTAGACGGTAATCACATTTGATTGCTAAATGAAAAATTATAAAACGAATGTATAATCTGACAGCAGCTGATTTTGCCGATACGGGTCAATGGCGTCTCCTGTTGAAAATAGGAGAGCATGGCCTTGAGGCATTTCTTGAAAATACGCTTCATCCCGAAATCGAACCGCAGCAGTTATGCTCGGTGAAATGGGATGCCAAACGGGATGACCTCTGCCGGGAGATAGAAGAAGCAGTCTATAACAATCCCCGCCTGCTTGATGATTTCGCCACAAGAATAATACTATATGATCCCCGAACACTCTTTGTGCCTACGCAAATAGCCGAGGAGAGTGCCGGAGCTGAGGCTGAACTTTATAATAAAGTCTATATTGCCGAAGAAAGCGATGTCATGACCGACCGTGACAGTGACATTACGGCGGTCTGGAGTCTGGCTCCGGGCGTGAAAGGTTTTCTTATGAGGTCGTTCCCCGGTGCCAGAATCACTTGTAATCTCATGGAAAAAGTGAGGGAGTTACGGAAAACAAACAATCGACTGACAGTTTATGCAGATATCAGGGAGGATGAGACAGATTTCATATTTTTAAACGGCAAGGAACTTATGTCAGCTTCCACCCACAGTCTGCCCCAAGAAGAAATTCGACCTTTTATTATGAATCTGCTTGATGTCTACGGCTATAAGCCTGAAGATGCGGAAGTGGTTATAAGATAATGACAATTAATACGCTATGAGGATAATAAGCGGGAAATATGGAAGGCGGAGATTCGATGTTCCGAGGAATATCACGGCCCGTCCAACCACTGACTTTGCCAGAGAGAATCTCTTCAATGTATTGGAGAATCTCGACGGGTTTGAAGATAAAAGCGCCTGCGATCTCTTTGCCGGCACAGGAGCCGTGAGCTTCGAGTTCCTGTCGAGAGGTTGTGATTATGTCACAGCTGTGGAGAAAGCGCCGGTGCAGACGGCTTTCATAAAGAAAGTGGCGGAGACTTTGGGAGATGACCATTTACATATCGTGAGAGGCGATGTTTTCAGATTTATCGAGGAGAATAGTAGGGCCTACGACTATGTTTTTGCCGATCCACCCTATGACCATGAGCGTTTCGAGGAGATTCCGCAACTGATTCTTGAATCAGCGCTTGTAAAGCCCGGAACGGTGGTGATTATCGAACACTCGAAAAACCGGGATTTCTCCCAATTGCCGGGTTTTAATCAAAGGAGGGTCTATGGCTCGGTTAATTTTTCCCTCTTCATAATACAGGAATAGACTATGAACCAAGAGATAAGACTGGATAGCATTGAAGAGGCTATCGAAGATTTCAAGCAAGGGAAATTCATAATAGTGGTGGATGATGAAGACCGGGAGAACGAGGGTGACTTGATTATAGCGGCCGAGAAGATAACACCCGATGATGTCAATTTCATGCTTAAAAATGCCCGCGGGGTGCTTTGTGCTCCGGTCACAAATAAAAGATGTGAGGAACTTCAACTTACTAAACAGGTCACTGACAATACCTCTGTATTGGGTACTCCTTTCACAGTGACAGTAGACAAGCTTGAGGGTTGCTCTACGGGAGTGTCGGCAGAAGATCGTGCGGCAACAATCCGCGCTCTTGCAGATCCGACATCGCGACCTGAAACTTTCGGCCGACCGGGCCACATCAATCCGCTTTATGCACAAGACCGTGGCGTAATTCAACGATCTGGCCATACGGAGGCCGCTGTTGACTTCGCAAGGCTTGCAGGCCTGTATCCTGCTGCCGCCCTGATGGAGATAATGAACGATGACGGCACGATGGCGCGTCTTCCCGAACTTCGCAAAATGGCCGATAAATGGGGATTGAAACTCGTGACTATCCGCGACCTGATTGCCTACCGCATGAAGAATGATTCCATTGTGGAGAAAGGGGAGGAGGTAGATCTACCTACGGCTTATGGCCATTTCCATCTCATTCCTTTCCGGCAGAAAGACAACGGACTCGAACATATTGCTTTGATCAAAGGTGATGTCACCGATGGGGAGCCGGTATTGGTCAGAGTTCATTCTTCTTGCGCCACAGGCGATATATTCGGTTCAATGAGATGCGAATGTGGCGAACAGCTTCATAAGGCTATGCAGGCTATCGAGAAAGAGGGGAGAGGAGTTATAATCTATCTCAATCAGGAAGGAAGAGGAATCGGGCTAATGGATAAGATCAGGGCCTATAAACTTCAGGAAAACGGTATGGATACGGTGGATGCCAATCTTCATCTGGGTCACAAGGCAGATGAGCGCGACTATGGAGTAGGCGCCAATATTCTTCATGCGATCGGAGTGAAAAAGATGAGACTGATGACCAACAATCCGATGAAGCGTATCGGGCTCGAGGGCTATGGCCTCGAGGTGACCGAGAATGTGCCTATTGAGATAGAGCCGAACGACTATAATCGCTTCTATATGCACACAAAGAAGGAGCGTATGGGCCATGACCTCCATAAAGTTTAATATAAATGGGTTGTAAATTTCTCCTGAAATCAAGATTAACCTGAAATCAAGATTGATAGCGCAACCACGGTTAAAACTCGTAAGGTAAGTAAAATCCGGATAAATCAAATCTCGATTAATCGGGATTAATTGTAAAAAAATAATGCCATGAAAATAATAGCAGAAGCCGGGGTCAATCACAATGGATCACTTTCCACAGCCAAAAGGATGGTGGATGCGGCCGTTGCAGCCGGTGCCGATTATATAAAGTTTCAGACCTTCCACGCTCATTCTCTGGTGACGGCACTCTGTGAGGCCGCAGACTATCAGAAAGAGAATGCAGGGGCATCAAGCCAGAAGGATATGCTCAAGAATCTCGAACTTACATTCGAGGAGTTTAAGGACCTCAAAAGATATTGCGATGAAAAGGGGATCGGATTCTTGTCTACAGCTTTTGATGAAGACAGTATTGACTTCATAGCTTCGTTGAACCCTGACTATATGAAAGTCCCCAGTGGCGAAATCACAAATCTTCCTTTCCTGCGGAAGATGGCATCGACGAAAATACCGGTGATAATTTCTACGGGGATGTCGACTCCTGAAGAGATAGGGAAAGCCCTTAAACCCTTCCAGAAAGAGGGCTACAGGAATGATGATGTGATATTATTGCACTGCACCACACAATATCCTACTCCGATGGAGGACGTAAATCTACGGGCGATGAATACTGTGAGTGGAAATTTCGGCCATCCTGCCGGCTACTCCGATCATACGCTTGGTATCGAGGTGCCTATCGCCGCTGCTACCCTTGGCGCCGTCGTAGTGGAAAAACATTTCACACTCGACAGAACAATGGAGGGACCTGACCATAAGGCATCGCTGGAACCTGATGAACTTTCCGCTATGGTTACGGCAATACGTAATATAGAAAAGGCTTTGGGCCATGGCGTAAAAGAGGTAAAGGAGTCGGAGAGTCGAAACATAATTGCTGCTCGCAGAAGTATTGTGGCCAAGCGCCATATATCTGCCGGACAGGTGATAACCGAAGATGATATCTGCTGTAAGCGCCCCGCCACCGGACTCACTCCAATGCTGTGGGATAAAGTAGTGGGGAGCAAGGCTATCAGGGATTTCCAACCCGATGAATTCATTGAAATCGATGAGTCAGGATGGAAATTCCCGGGATTCAAGGATTTATGGTAACAAAACGCTGATGAAGAGAAAGAAAATCTGTTTCGTCACCGGCACACGGGCCGATTATGGCATTATGGCTCCTGTGATGCGTGAGTTAGTCGGGCGTCCTGATACTGAATTACAGATCATAGCCACAAACATGCACCTGTCGAAAGATTATGGCATGACTGTGGAAGAGATCGAAAGAGACGGTTTTAAGGTAAATGTCAGAATAGAATCACTTGTGGAGGGTGGAGATGCTAAGTCCACGGTGCTCTCGATGGCGAGAGTGGAAGAGGGACTCGCAGAGGCCTTTGAAGATCTAAAGCCGGATCTTGTGGTGCTTCTTGGCGACCGTTACGAAGCATTGGCAGCCGCTTCGGCTGCTGTTGTTTTCAATATTCCGGTAGTGCATCTGCATGGCGGTGAAACAACAGAAGGAGCAATAGATGATTTTTTCAGGCATGCGATCACAAAGTTGAGCACTTACCATTTTGCTTCCACACCGGAATATGCGGAAAGAATTGTTGCAATGGGAGAGAAGCCGGAAAATGTATTTCATTCAGGTGCTCCCGGTGCGGAGATAAAGGAAGATATAGAAAACGCTTCACAGGAATTTGAACAGAAGACAGGGATTAAAACGGGAGAACCTTTCTTGCTGTTGTCTTTTCATCCGGTCACAATGGCTCCGGATAAAGGGGAAACAGAACTGAAAGCAATATTGAAAGCATTGGAGTCGTTTATTAATCAAGGATATAAGGTATTGGCAACTCTGCCGAATTCCGATCCCGGCACTGAGCGTATTTCCATAATGTTGAAAGAATGGTGGCTCAAACATCTCGGCACTCCGTTCCCGGTGGGTCCTCTGCAAGTAGTGCTTGAAAAATCATTAGGTTCCCGGCTCTTCCATTATGCCATGGATAATGCGGCAGCCATTATCGGGAATTCCTCGGCAGCACTTATAGAGGCTCCTTCCCATAGACTGGGAGCGGTTAACGTAGGAATACGCCAGAAGGGTAGGGCGCATGGAGTTTCGGTGATTGATGCTCCGGCAGATGAGCAGAGGATCTCGGCTGCTCTTCAGGCAGCATTATCCCTGGAAATGAAATCCGTATTGATGGGAATGTCGGTAGATGCCCTGAATCCGTATTATAAAGCGAATTCGGCTGCTTTCATAGCAGAGAAACTTACTAATTTTTAAATTATTAATATATGGCAAGGAAATTGATTTTTGGAATAGCCGCCGCAGTCGGAATGATGTTTATGACCTCCGGAAAGGCGGATGCTTGCAGCAGGGTAAATTATCATGGTGCGGACGATACTTTCGTCATTGCACGCTGTCTTGACTGGAAAACACCCATCCCGACCAATCTCTATGTCTACCCGGCCGGAATTGAGAAAGAAAGCTCCGACCAGCCGGGCGCCATTAAATGGACATCGAAATATGGTGCCGTCTATGCAGTGGGCTACGATGGCGGAATCACAGAGGGTATGAATGAGAAAGGACTCGTGGTAAACGGTCTTTTCTGTAAGGGTACTGTATATTCCAATCCTGACACAGAGGGACGTCCTCCGATGTCGCTCGCTATGTTCGTGGGATGGCTTCTCGACCTTAATGCCACAACCGACGAATGTGTGGCCGTGCTTCAGAAACATGATTTCAATATCGGAGGGGCCACATTTGACGGTGGCACAGTTTCCGCTCTCCACTGGGGTATCACAGATGCAAGCGGTAAGAGCGTGATTGTGGAATTCGACAATGGAGAGATAAAGATTAACGATATGGGTGATTACTGGGCAATGACCAACGATCCGCAATGGCCTTCCATGAGAGCTATCATTGACTATTGGGGAAATGTAGGAGGGGTAAATATGTTGCCGGGCACTGTCAAGAGTCCCGACCGTTGTGTGAGGGCAAATTTCTTTGCACATCATGTAGAGGCTACCTCTGATCCTGACCTTGCCGTGAATATTGCAAGAACAGTTTTGGTAAATTCATGTGTGCCTTACACATATCTTATCCAGGGGGAACCTAATGTGTCTTCAACCCAGTGGCGTTCTTATGCCGATATCAAAAACCGCAGATATTTCTTCGATATCGTTACCAATTTCGGAATTTACTATGTCGACCTCACGAAATGCGATCTTAGGAAAGGAGCTCCGATCCTGAAACTTGACACTTCTAAGGAAACGAAACTGATGGGTGAGGCAAACCATGCGCTCAAACATTCCAACGGTTTCACTCCGATGTATTGATTGGGTGGAAGTCACGAAGTCATCCTGTCTTGTCTTTAATCGCTAAACCTTCCGGAAAGATTGAAGTCTAATAAAGAAAAGATAATACTGTTATGAGAAAGATATTTGCATTGATCGCTTTTTTAGGATTAGCTTTATCGGGATATGCAGACGACAAACCCTCTTTCCCGGGTGGTGACGCAGCCCTGCAGGAATATCTTGCCAAGAATACACGTTATCCGGAGTCAGCGAAGGAGAACGGCATAGAGGGTATTATTTCAGTAGGATTTGTTGTATTGCCTGATGGAAGTCTCCATGAAGTGAAAGTGATACGTTTTGTAGATCCTGATTTGGAGAAAGAGGCCGTGAGGGTGGTTGTGGCCATGCCTGCCTGGATTCCTGCTGAAAAGGATGGTACTCCGATTGAAGCTCCGGCGAAAGTCGATGTTCCTTTCCTTTTAGAATAAACAATTTCAATAAACTATGCGGGCTAATTCAGGTCCGTGGGTCATAACTCCTTTTCAGGGGCAGCCCCGGATTTAGAATTAGCCTTCATTGTGTTCAAAATAATCTCTACGACTGTTTCGTCGGACACTTTGGAAGTGTCTATGCTAAGATGATAATTGCTTGCTATGCCCCATTTCTTGTCGCCGCAGAAATAATTGTAATAGGATTCTCGATGTCTGTCATACTGACGTGCCATTTCCTCCGCTTCTTCACGAGTCATGGCCTCCTTGCGGTGCATGATTTTATCTACCCGATATTTCATTGGGGCATGCAGGAAAACACTCAGCAAATTAGGATGGTCTCTCAGGATCACATCGGCACTCCTTCCTACAATCACACAACTTCCTTTCTTACAAAGATCACGGATCACTTTCCCTTGCACTTTATACATGTTTTCGCCGGATAGGGGAACAGTATGAAAATTGTCAGGTATGCCATAAAGACCTTGAAGCAGAGCTTTCATGACGGAAGGTTTTTTCTCGTCGTGGTATTGAAAAATATCCGGATTGATACCTTCTGATTCAGCAGCTTTCTTGAGAAGCTCAGTGTCGTAATAGTCGATGCTGAGCCGAGATGCCAGCATGCGGCCGATACTTCTTCCGCCGCTCCCGAATTGCCGACCGATGACAATCACATAATTGTCAGCTCCATATTCGGTTTCTATCCCTCGGTTTGTTTCTTCGTTGTCAGACATTTCCGGCTCCTGTTTCTGCAAATTTATAAATATAAATTTCCTTATTTTACTATTCCCTTTTCGAGGTATTCTGCGAGATTGCGGGAAACGTGTTCTCCGGCTCTTTCGATTGCCACCTTGGCCATGTCTGCTTCCACCATTAGCTTTACAAGCTCTTCGAAGGAGGTCTTTTTCAAGGGATCCCAACCGAGTTCCCTTTTTGCTTTGGCCGGGTCTCCGAGAAGGTTGACTACATCTGTGGGGCGATAGAAATCCGGGGATACTTCCACGAGAACTTTCCCAGTCTTTGCGTCGCGGCCAATTTCATTCTCTCCTTCTCCCTCGAAGACAAGGTCGATTCCGGCATGTTTGAATGCGAGAAGACAGAATTCCCGTACCGAATGTTGCTCACCGGTCGCTATCACATAGTCGTCGGGTTTGGGTTGCTGCAGTATAAGCCACATACATTC
>JAFLTR010000021.1 GCA_022509205.1 Muribaculaceae bacterium
ATACGGAGGATATTCCCGAAATGGCAAATCTAAAGGATATAACATTGGCGTTCCTACCGGTGAATCAACCCTATACAATGACAATTCCGCAAGCCGAACATGCGGCATTGATGATAAAACCTAAAATTCTCATTCCCTACCATTATTGCGACACTCCGATTGAACAACTCAAGCAGAAACTTGATGATGACCACTCGGGTATAGAAGTCAAGATATATCCGATGCAATAAATAGAGAGGGGTGAGCTAAAAAACTCACCCCTTTGCTTATCATTGTAACAGACCATCCGGTCCTATTACAAACACCCGCGGATTCTTTTCCGCATCATAATCCTTAAGAACTCTCGGGGAAATCTCCCTCGAAACAAATACCCGGGTTTCTGAGATTCCATCCTGTTTCATCACTTCCTTCATGAGAGACTCATCGGGATCAGTGCAGATACTGATGAATTCTACTTCTTCATTCTCGGTGCCATATTTCAGGCTCAGATTCCGGTTGGCAATTCTTGAAGCCGGTTTCTTCGGACTCCAGAAACTCACCACTTTCATTTTGTTTTCGGAGTTAGCGTCTTTCACGACGTTAGTTCCATCAATTGTCTCGATCTTTGGAGCCTTTTTCCCTGCACCCACATTCCTGTCAATATCTATAGCAGAAGAAAGGAAAGCGGCAGCAAGTATCGAGATTACCAAATACTTGACTTTCATTTAAAAAATTTTAGTTCAACATAACCCGCTACTGTGCCACCAAGGCGCCTGACGAGTGTTTTAAAAATATGTTGTAGAACATATTTTATGCAAAATTACTGCAATTTTCTTCGTTTTCCAAATTTTTTTCAAAAAAAGAGCAATAACTATAAAAGGTCTTTCAGATATAACGAAAAAAAGACAGGGGACGTTTATGATTTCTCGTTATTAAATTGAATTTAATTATTTTGATAGATATTTTGCATTTATTTAAGATTTAAGTAAGTAATTTAGAAAAATTTGTTAAATTTGCTTTGATTTAGAAATATTTAGATTACCGTAGCAAACCAACTAAACAAATATTATGGATATAGGACATGTGATTATTTATGCTATCGTCCCGATTTTGGTTGTGATGTTAGCAGGCTACATCTCCGGTAAAAGGGGAGCCTTCAGCGGGGAGGACTCTAAGAAGTTCAACAAGGTAGTGCTTGTTTACGCATTGCCGGCCGCGTTGTTTGTGTCTATTGCAAAATCCAACAGACACATGCTCGTTGAAGACATAAAGCTGTCGATAGTTTCCGTTGTGGGAATTATGGCGTGTTTTATGGCTGTTTATTTCATTTTCTTATGGTGTTTCAGGAAAAACCAGCCTAACCCACAGTCATGTGCTGCTGTGAGTGCATTGATCAGCGGTTCCCCAACCATCGGATTCTTGGGTTTTGCGGTTCTGGAGCCTATTTTTGATGCTACAATCGGTCTGACAAAGGTGGCACTTGTTGTTGCTATTATCGGTATCGTAGTTAATGCTATAGGTATCCCGGTAGGTCTTTCGCTTTTGAATTCCGGTATTGCAAAGGCCGATCCCAATCATAAAGGACAAGCTTGGTGGCGCCCGGTGGTTCATGCTCTTGCGCAACCGGTGGCATGGGCACCTATCCTCGCGACTATCTGGGTGATCATTGGAATTCCATGGCCGGATTGGGCAAGCCCTTCTTTCGACCTGATAAAGGGAGCCAATGCATCAATGGCAGTGTTCTCAGCCGGTATTACACTTTCGTCGTTGAAGATTACTATAGACTGGCAGGCAATCCTTGGTTCTATCCTGAAGATGATCATGATGCCGGCAGTGATTCTTATTCTTTGTCTGCTCTTCAAGATGGAATACTACAACATCTTGATGACAGTTGTGGCTTGTGCACTTCCTCCGGCTTTCTCCGGAATTATCATCGCCGATGAATACGGTGTCTACACAGCAATCGGAACCAGTTCATTGACCCTCTCGGTAATCCTTTTCATGGGCTTCTGTCCCTTATGGATCATTATCTCGAAAGTTTGTATGGAGGCACACTTGTTCGGATGGCATGGAGTAATTCCCATGTAATAGATAGGAAACCGCCAAAACTTATAGACTACAAAAAACCATCGGAAAAAGTCCGATGGTTTTTATTGTTTTGATGAGATTATGTTTTCTAACTGATAGAGGGAAAATAAACCCCAATCGTCATGCTTTTTTCATCTCTTTAGCCCAGGTGTCTTTAAGGCCAATAGTTTTGTTAAATACAAGATGAGACGGTTCCGAATCAGGATCTACAGTGTAATATCCCAGGCGTGTAAATTGGAAATGATCGCCATGTTTGGCATTTTGAGCTCCCCAAGGTTCCAGTTTCACTCCCTTTCTCACAATTAGAGAGTCGGGATTAAGCAGGTCGCGGAAGTCGCCATCTTCGGCTGAAGGATTTTCTACCGAGAAAAGGCGGTCGTAGTCTCTGACCTCCACATCAACAGCAGTCGGCACAGAAACCCAATGCAGAGTACCTTTCACTTTTCTGTCGCTCCCGGGCAGACCGCTACGGGTCTCCGGATCATATTCGGCATAAATTTCCTCTATTACACCGTCGTCATTTTTCTTAACTCCCGTGCATTTTATTATGTAAGCCCCTTTGAGTCTTACCTCCTTATCAGGGGAAAGCCTGAAGAATTTCTTGGGAGGATTTTCCATAAAGTCATCCCGCTCGATCCAAAGCTCGCGAGAGAATGGCATTTCATGTTTCCCTTCATTCGGATTTTCAGGATTATTTTCCATCTCCATCATTTCTGTCTTATCTTCCGGATAATTCGTGATGATAAGTTTTACAGGATTAACCACTGCAGAGACACGTGTAGCTGTCTTATTAAGATCCTCTCTCACTGAATGTTCAAGAAGCTCAATATGGTTAAGAGCCTCATATTTAGTGTAACCGATACGGTTAACAAAATCCTTTATAGCTGAAGGAGTGAACCCTCTTCTACGAAGGCCGCAAAGAGTCGGCATCCTGGGGTCGTCCCACCCGTTTACAAGTCCTTCCTTCACGAGCTGGAGCAATTTCCGTTTGCTCATCACAGTGTAAGTGAGATTTAGCCTGTTGAATTCAATCTGTCTCGGGCAATATGATTCGTCGGCAAGCTCCTTTACGAAATATTCATACAGAGGACGGTGGGGGACAAACTCGAGTGTGCAAATAGAATGAGTGACCCCCTCGAAGAAGTCGCTTTGCCCATGGGCGAAATCATACATCGGATACACCTTCCATTTGTCGCCTGTGCGCCAGTGAGGGGTTTTGATAATTCTATATATAATGGGATCTCTGAAATGCATATTGCTATTTGCCATGTCGATTTTAGCACGTAGCACCATGCTTCCTTCCTCGAATTCGCCTGAATTCATTCTTTGGAAAAGATCAAGGTTTTCCTCGATAGGGCGGTCGCGGAAAGGAGAATTGGTACCGGGCTCGGTAGGAGTACCTTTCTGGGCAGCTATCTGTTCACTGGTCTGCTCGTCAACATAGGCCTTCCCCTCTTTTATAAGACGTATAGCAAAATCATAGAGCTGAGGGAAATAATCGCTGGCATAATACAGACGATCTTCCCAGTCATAGCCCAGCCATTTGATATCCCTCATGATTGAATCTACATATTCAGTGTCTTCTTTCTGGGGATTAGTGTCGTCGAAACGCAGATTACAGGTGCCCCCGAACTTTTCAGCACTACCGAAATCCATGATTATGGCTTTAGCATGGCCGATATGCAGATATCCGTTTGGTTCCGGAGGGAAACGGGTGTTGAGTCTGCCCCCATTTTTACCCTCTTCAAGGTCTTTCTTTATTTCCTGTTCCACGAAATTGAGACCGCCGGAGGGCTCATTTTCGATAATAACCTCTTTTTCTTCCATGTTTTAAGTAAAATTTTTAGCAAAGTTAATATTTTTATTATTAATAGCCTTAATTTTGCATATATGAATTATCCCCTCTTTCTTGCACGAAGATTATCCCTGGGAAATAATGGGCGTAAAATGTCGCCAGCTGTTATTGTTGCAATTGTGGCAGTGGCGATATCTGTTGCGGTAATGATAGCCTCTATAGCAATTGTGTTGGGATTCAAGAGGGAAATTACAGAGAAAGTGGTCGGTTTTAACGGTCATATCTCCCTTTTTCGTATGCCTTCATCAGAGGAAGACGATAATTTGATAACAATAGATGATTATGTGAAAGGACTGCTTGAAAGCTTCCCTTTCATCACGGAGTATAATCCTCAGGCATCGATACCCGCCATACTAAAGACGGAAGAGGATTTCAAAGGGGTGTATCTTCGGGGTTTGACCGGTGAGAAGGCTTCGGCCTACATAGCAGAAAATCTTGAAGAAGGAAGTCTTCCTGATTATGAAGATGAAGAACAACGTAACAAGGTATTGATAAGTCGGGTTGCTGCCAAACAGTTGAAACTGAATTTGGGGGACAAGGTCGACACTTATTTTATTTCTGACGATGTGAGAGTGAGACGCCTTGAGATAGCCGGGATTTATAATACCCATTTCGACCAATATGACGAAATAATGATGTTCGGGGCTATGCCTCTGGTGGCCCGGTTAGGCAATCTTGATGAGGGATCCGGAACGTATATTGTGATACAGACGGACGATTTTGACAAGGTGGGAGATTATACACTGCAACTTCAGGAGAGAATTAATAGAGACGTAGCGTATGGGGAGACAAATTATTTTTATCGCACGGATAATGTGCTGTCTCAAGGTCGTGGATTTTTCTCTTGGCTTAGTCTTTTAGACACAAATGTAGTGGTTATTATCATTCTTATGATGGTGGTAGGATGTGTTACACTGGTTTCAGGAATGTTGATAATTATACTTGAAAGGAAAAAGTTTATTGGCCTGATGCGAGCCTTAGGAGCTAACACAGGAAAAATTCGAGCGGTCTTCATTTACATGGCCATTAGGATTTCCTTTATAGGTATTTTAATTGGAGATATCTTGGTGTTACTGTTCCTATATTTCCAGGCCACCTATCATTTTATCCCGCTGGATGCAGATTCATATTATATAGATTTTGTGCCTGTGAGTCTTCCAGAATGGATAATCCCGGCATTGGACGGAGGCGTGTTGCTCGTGACATATTTTGTGCTTGTATTGCCCTCACGTTTTGTGGGTAAAATTTCTCCGGTTGAGTCGATGGTGAGATCAGAATGAATTGGCTGCTGAAGATTACTTTGGTGATAATGATTAAGACAGGAATTGAAGAAAGAGGAAAAGATGGGAGACAGGTTTATTTACTTTGCCTAAAATTTTCTCAATGTAAAGGAATTGTATAAATTTGCAGAAAGAAACAAATTATAATGATTATATGAGTGCACAAGAATTAGAGAAAAGGAAAGGATGTAACAAAAGTGTAGTGCTCTTCTTTGTATTTGCGATAATATGTGTTGCAGCTTTTCTAATAGTAGGACTCGTGAAAACCTGCGATGCAGATCATGAAGATAAAGAGTTAGAGAAAGAAATCCAACAGGAAGAAGTTACTATGATTCCTGAATTGGAAGTTATAAATATAGCTTAAATAACAAAGGAAACTAAAGAATAAGGATAAGGTTTCGGTCTTATCCTTATTTTTTACAAACAGAAAGAGCTCGGCTAATGCCGAGCTCAATTATTATTTATTTGAATTAATTTTATTCGATAACCGGGCCGGGACCTTCGGGAATCTCACCGGGAGCAGGAGGCATGCCGGGACCGGGGTTATACATTGCATTCGGTTCCATCATTCCGAGACCTGTCCAGTCGCCTACAATCTGACGGAGAGCGTTATCACCGGTAGTGCGCAGATCAGTGAGGTTAACGTTGTTGCTGATGTTGAGATAAGTCAGCAGCGGGTCAAAGCTTACGTCAACCATTTGAAGCTGGTTGTAGCTTAGGTTAACTCTCTGGAGGAAGTTTTGATTGTTGAGGTAGACATTAGTAAGGTCGTTCCATTCCAGGTTAACAAATGCAAGGGTCGGAGTATTTGAAACTGTGAAAGATGTCAAATCGTTGTAGGGTGCGAATATATCGCTAAGAGCATTGCAACCTGAAATAGCAAGAGCAGTCATGTGGTTGTCGTTGCAAGCAACAGAAGTGAGGGAGGGAAGATCCTGAACATAGAGGTTTTTGATTTTATTTCCCTGTACGTTAAGGTTTTCAAGCTTAGTAAGACCTCCAAGAGTGATACCGGTGAGATCATTGTAGCCGGCATAAAGAGTCTTGAGTGCAGTACAGTTAGTGACAGTCAGTTCCTCGAGGTTGTTGCTCATCACGTTTAGATAAACGAGGTTGGCAGAGTTGCTGACATCAAGAGCCACAAGATTATTGGCTGAAAGATTGATCTTTTTGATCAAAGGAATTGCACCGAGTTCGATTTCGGAGATACGGTTTTTGTTAAGCTCGAGTTCCTGAAGACTTTGAACTCCAACAAGAGTAACGTCTTTAATACGGTTTTTAGAGGCGACAAGAGTCACAAGTTCCGGAGCATTGTTAATGATAAGCTGAGAGAGCTTGTTGTTGCTTACATCCACTTTAGCAAGATTGGGGAAATTGGTAAGGTCGAGGCAGCCGCCCAGGTCTTTTTTGTCCCATTTGATAGCCGTGACGTGTCCGTTAGAAACTGTAATACCGGGGAGGTTGGCAACATTATTACCTGAGAAACCTAAAGCCTCAGCGTTTGTGCCACCATTTCCAGAAGTTTGAGTAATAAAAGCTTGAAGGCACTTAGCCTCAGGTTTTGAAAGGTTCTGGCTCCAAGCGCAGCTTACTACTGCTAAAGATGCCAATAAGATCGCGGTTCTTTTCATAACACTTAATGTTTTTCGTTGATGTTGTTGTTTATTTTATATCTTTTAAACGTTGAAAACAATAATAAGGTTTAGACCTTTACAAAAAAAATAAGAAAAAGTTTTAGAGCCGTTTCTCTTATTAAATGCCATAAATCATTAATGCACTAAAAATAATGATGTTATATTTATGGAAGCTCTAATTTCGACGGTGTAAACGATACATTCATTAAAGTTGGAGACCCAAGAAGATTTATGAAGAAAATTTAACTCACCAATATAATAGAGGTAAAAATAGTTAAAAAATCGACATAAAGAAAGTTTTTGGATATTGAAGTTCAACTTTTATAGGAATAGAATGTTAGAAAGATAAGAAATTACAGAGAACCATGGCTATTTTCACTCAAATAATAATCTTACTGGTGGTGCTCGCCTGTATGGTGATGCTTCTGTTAGGCATCAGACAGCTCACTCACATTGAAGGTTTTGAGGATGCCGAGGAGACTTCACACTTGAAAGAAGAGGTGGAGGAAGATGACCATGTTCTTTCCCGAAACAATATATTTAGTTCTTTGGTGGAGGCTGAGCCGGTTGAAAGTGAGGAACACCATAGAAAAAGTCAGTTTAAAGGGAAGTCTAAGGATCCGTTATCACGTAAAGAATGAATTTTTTCCCAATAGTATTCATCGACGAGGCTGAACAATTCAGCCTTTTTATTTTTACCCACACCGGAATGTAGCACCACTTTGGAATAATCCTCAGCATCTATCAGTTCCGCCATCTGTCGGAAATCCGCTTCCGGCCCTATTATTAAAAATTTCTTCCCAATAATATTTTGTCTCGTTTTCTTATAATTGGTGAGGGAATCAGGATGAAGCGGACAGTCAACTGACAATATATTATAATCAGAGTGACTAAAAGAGGCGACACTTTTACGGGGAAAGGAAAGATTACTTTTCAATTCTTTATTTGATAAACAATTAACTTCAATTTTTGTGAGACTATGGATAAACCTTAGCGAACATTCTTCGGATGGTTGAGCGGGATATAGAATTGTAGCCATGCTTACTAAAAGAGTAACAGAAGCCAATGCATACATGGGAACTCTATTTTTCTTTATTTTTGTGTGGAGTGCGTAAGCCAGAAAAAACATGGCGACGAACCAGGTAAAAACCGTTAGTAAAGTCACGGAGATTTGAATATTTGCTTTGCCATTATATGATAGGAAGTCTGCGCTTCCAATGAAGAAATCATGGAAAATATCGAGGAATGAGGCTATCGGATGGAAATCCAAACCACACGAAAGAAATAGAATATAAAAGGCGCCGACTCCCACAAAAAGAGGTAGCAAGGGCAGAAGTAAAAAATTGGATATGAGAAAAAGAAGAGGAAGATTTCCGAAGTAATATGAAGTCAGAGCCCATATAAAAAGAGTTGCAATCATAGTGACGAGCAACATCTCGGTGACTTTATACAGATGTGGGTGACGTCGATGGTCGATCGGATTAAGTTTGCTGGGAAAAAGAATAATTGCCAGGACACAAAAGAAACTCATCTGCAATCCGACATCCCAAATGAGAAAAGGATTTAACAGTATGATTAAAAAAACGGATGCAAGAAGAGCATTCAAAGAAGAATTTTTTCTTTCAATCAGGAGAGCCCCGACAAGAATAGTGGCCATAATAGCGGCTCTTACTGTGGAAGGAGAGAAGCCGGTAAGCATGACATAAAGCCAGATGAAAGCGACAGCTATGATTTTTCGTATTTTGCCAAGTCCCAGAAGACTAAGAGGGAAAAGCAAGGCCATTACAATAGCGAGCACAATAGCCACATGCATACCGCTAAGGGCAAGAATATGAGCCATTCCGGCCGAGCTAAGGGTCTGACGCGTTTCGGGAGACAGAAAAAGTTTATCACCTAAAAGGATGGAAATCAAAAAATCTCCTGTGGATCTGTTTAATGAAGATTTTTCAATATGGATGATTAAATGATCGCGGAAATCGTTTAATCTTGTAGTGAAAGAGGAAGAATGTCCCAAGGGATGGATGTTTGATTGCTTCACATTCACCCTGTATAAGATACCTTGATGAAGCAGGGCAGAAGAATATTTATTTTCTCCCTTTTCGATTTTGACCGGACGTGCGGTAAAACTAAGGATATCTCCTTTTGAGGCAATAAAACCATCGGTCTTCACTATCAAATTGCAGTTTCTGCATTTGATCTCTTGACCGGTGGAATCAGTTATATTCCTCAAATTAAGCTTAAATCTATCGCCGTTGGCAAAATATTCCACCTCTTTTACCTCTCCTCGGAAAGTCAAAGTTTTATTCTGTAATTCTTCCTCTATATAGGGAGAGCACCTGATATTGAAATCGAGGGCTCCTACACCCGTAAAAAGAAGAAAAATCCATAAATTATGAAGAGGTGAAAATCTTATACTTTTCACAGGATCTTTAGAAAGGATTGTGACAACAATCCAAACAATAAGTGCCCCGGCAAGAAACACAGCAGGTATATATAATCCCGGGAAAAGATCAGCCGCCAGCCATATTCCGGCGATCAGGCCGAGAAGAGGAAAGAGGAATTTGTGAGTCATTTATTCCAAAATTCCCAGGAAGCAATGGCCTGACCCAACCACATTTCCATGCCATTCTTCACGGTGGCACCCTCAGCACGCGATCTTTTCATGAATTCGGTCTCTTCAGGGTTATAGACAAGATCATAGCAGAGGTGTTTCGGGGTCAGATAATGATAGGGAATGGGCGCATAAGTTTCTGTATTAGGGAACATTCCGAGTGGCGTGGTATTCACAATTAGTAGGTTGTCGGCAATTATCTCCTCTGTAAGACCGGAATAAGAGAGTTGGCCCTGCTGTGGTGACCTTGAGACAAATGTAACCTCAAGCCCCAGATTTTTCAAAATATAATTCACTGCTTTTGATGCTCCACCGGTTCCTAATATCAGAGCTTTTTTCATATCGGTTTTTAGCAGAGGGAGGAGCGAGTTCTTGAATCCAATGCAATCGGAATTATAACCTTTAAGATAGGGTTTGCCGGAATTATAACTCACCTTTATTACATTAACGGCCCCAATCCCCTTTGCCTCATCTGAAATTTCATCAAGCATAGGCATCACCTCCTGCTTATATGGGATTGTGACATTCAGTCCTTTAAGATTCGGGGTATTCTCTATCAATTCGCTAAATTCACTGATTGTGGCAAGTGGAAATAGAGAATATTGAGCATCGATACCCTCTATTTTAAATTTTTCGTTAAAATAAGCGGCAGAAAGAGAATGACCAATTTTCTTTCCGATGAGTCCATATTGATCCTTACTCATAATAATTCTTATTTTTTGCTTTTACCATATAATTACTCTCTCTTCTTTGGGAAGAAACATCTCATCTCCCTCTTTGACATTGAAAGCCTCTTGAAAAGAGTCAATATTTTTCAGAGTTACGTTGACGCGGTTTTTTGCCAGAGAATGGGGGTCGGACTTGGTAGCCATAAGTTTTGCTTCTTCACGTATACTACCTGCCCAGACATTGGCAAATCCGAGGAAAAAACGTTGTAGGAGAGTAAACCCGTCATCTACATCAGATTCCGGCTTGGTGCCAAGATATGCTGTAAGAGCAATATTTATTCCTCCTTGATCTGCGATGTTTTCTCCGAGCGTAAACCTTCCATTGGCAAATACGCCGGGTGCTATTTCCACCTTATCGAATTGCTCAACAAGAATATCGGCAAGTTTGTTGAATTTCTCAGCATCTTCTGCTGTCCACCAGTCCGTAAGGTTTCCATTTTTATCGAATTGTCTGCCCTGATCGTCGAAACCGTGAGTCATTTCATGCCCGATCACAACTCCTATGGCTCCGTAGTTGATAGCATCGTCGGCATTGATGTCGAAAAATGGAGGCTGAAGAATGGCAGCCGGGAAACATATTTCATTCACAACCGGACTGTAATATGCATTGACTGTCTGTGGAGTCATGTGCCATTCCTCTTTGTCTACCGGTTTGTTAAGTTTTGCATAGTTATCTTTAGTGAACCAGATTGAAGCTTTCTGCACATTCTCAAGATAGGATTTGGCAGGGTCAATTTGGAGTTCGGAATAGTCTTTCCACTTGTCAGGATATCCGATTTTTACACCCATGGCAGCCAACTTTTCACGAGCTTTCGCCTTGGTATCCTCCGACATCCATTTAAGAGCGGATATGTGTTGATCCAAAGATTTACGTAGGTTTTCCACGAGAGCTATCATATAGTCTTTGTTCTCCTTAGGAAAATATTTTTCCACATAAAGTTGGCCGACAGCTTCTCCAAACATTGAATTTGGCACCGCCATAGCACGCTTCCAACGAGGCTTCTTCTCTTTCTGACCGCTCATCACTTTGTTGAATTCAAAGTTAGCATCGATGAAGTCGTCGCTCATCAGACCGGAGGAATTTGCTACGATACTATACACGATGTAGTCCTCCATTTCTTCCGATGTAAGTTGTGAAACGAGTGATGGCAGCGCTTGCATATAAGCCACTGATCCGACATTAACAGATTTGAGCTCTTTAACCCCGATCAATTCGAAATATCTTGGCCAGTCGATTAAATCAAATTCTTTCTGCAACTGTTCGATAGTGTAGATATTATGATGAAGAACGGGATTACGCCTCATTTCACGGGTCATTTTCACTTCCGCAAGTTTTGTCTCAAATTTGATTATGGCTTCCCATGCGGTTTGTGCTTTTTTATCATCATATCCCACTAATGAGAGAAGCTTCTTCACATAGATCTCATAAGCCTCCCTTATTTTGCGGTTGGTCTCGTTATCCTCAAGATAATAGTCTCGGTCGCCCATTCCGAGACCTGTTTCGCCTATGTGCATGATATTGATATTGGAATCGGCAAAATCGGAGCCCACCCCTGAGGCAAAAAAAGTACTGTCAAGACCTATGTGTAGCCATGCAACAAAACTTGTTAAATCACCATTCTTAAGTTTCTCCCTCAATTCATTTAATGTAGGCATGATGGGCTCGGAGCCTTCAGTGTTGAGACGCTTCTCGTCCATGCCGAGATTATAAAGGTCGCTGATTTTCTGGGCAATCGATCCTTTTTCTTTGGAAGAAGGGTCGAAAGCTAAATTTAGAATCAGGTCCTGAACATTTTTACGGGCGTTCTCACGCAACACTTCAAATTGTCCATAGGAAGAGAAATCATCAGGTATGGGATTTGCCTTGATCCAACCCCCGCACGCATATTCAAAAAAATCCTGCCGAGGGGAAACCTCCGGATTCAAGTTTTCTCTATTTATACCATGTTTATTCATAATTCTGCAATTTGAAAAGATTTGTAAGATGACTGTAGCTCGCTCTGTCATTGTCCTTTCAGGTGGTCGAGCTCAGTCTGAAACGTTTCCCATTGTGTAGTTAATTCATCAAGAGTTGATTTCTTTTGGGCATAATTCTTAAGAATATCATCGTCGATTTCCCCTTTGGCAAGCTTCTCCTCGATTTCAGAAATTTCAACTTCAATTTTTTCGATAGCATTTTCCACTTCAGCAACTTTTTTCTCAGCCTTTCTCACAGTTCTGTCATATTCTTTCTTTTCCTGGTAGGAGAGGGCTGATTTTGATAAAACTTCAGGTGCTTTTTCCTCTTCATTTTTTTTCTCGGGTTGCTTGAGTTCATTACCGGAAGACAGGTTTTTTTCTTTCAGATAGTCGTAGATGCCTCCGATATGTTCACGCACTTTACCATTAGCGAACTCATATACTTTATCTACCAGCCCATCCAGGAAGTCTCTGTCATGACTCACAATTATTATGGTGCCATTGAAATCCTTGAGGGCTTTCTTGAGCACATCCTTTGTGCGCATGTCAAGGTGGTTGGTCGGTTCGTCGAGAATAAGGAAATTCACCGGCTCAAGCAACAGTTTTGCCATAGCCAGACGTGTCTTTTCTCCCCCTGATAATACAGCCACTTTCTTATCGATATCTTCTCCGCGGAAAAGGAAAGTGGCCAGCAGATCTTTTAGCTTAGTGCGAATATCTCCGGTGGCTACATCATCCAGAGTTTCAAATACTGTTTTGGAAGTGTCGAGTAGCTGAGCCTGATTTTGGGCAAAATAGCCGATCTTTATATTATGGCCGATTTTCAAATGCCCCTTATAGGGGATTTCGGACATGATACATTTCACAAAAGTGGATTTCCCCTCCCCATTACTCCCTACAAGAGCCACTTTTTCTCCTCTTCGCATTGTGAAGTCTACACCCGAAAACACCGTATGTTCGCCATAAGATTTTTCAAGGGCTTCCACGATAATAGGGAAATCCCCGGAGCGTTCTGCAGGAGGAAATTTGAAGCTTACATGACTCGTGTCTTCCGCATCAATTTCAATAGGCACAATCTTTTCAAGTTGTTTTATACGACTCTGCACCTGCACAGCCTTTGTGGCTTTATAGCGGAACCGTTCGATAAAATCTTTTGTATCGGCAATCAGCTTTTGTTGGTTTTCAAAAGCTTTCAACTGTTGCTCTATACGTTCCTTACGAAGCTGGACGAACGGTGTGTAAGAAACCTTGTAATCGTAAATTTTGCCACAGGATATCTCCACGGTACGTTTTGTGACATTGTCAAGGAAGGCTCTGTCATGGCTGACGAGCACCACGGCGCCGGCCTTGTTGATTAAGAATTGTTCGAGCCATTGGATGGAATTGATGTCAAGATGGTTGGTAGGCTCGTCAAGGAGAAGAAGGTCGGGTTTCTGAAGCAAAATCTTTGCAAGTTCGATTCTCATTCGCCATCCTCCTGAGAATTCAGTCGTTGGACGATTAAAATCAGTTGGTTTGAAGCCGAGACCGATGAGCGTCTTTTCAATTTCAGCCTCCATATTTTCTGGAAACCTTAATAGCAAGGCATTCCTTAATTCATCAGCCTTAGAAATGAGATTGAGGAATTCGTCAGATTCATGGTCATCACGACCGGCAATCTCGGCAGTGAGTTTTTCCAATCTTTCCTCAAGATTGATCCTTTCCTTATAAGCCTTTTTTGTTTCCTGCAGAAGAGTTGTGTCATCTATAGTTTTCATCTCCTGCGGCAGATATCCTATGGAAATATCATTTGGCAGGGCAACAGACCCGGAAGTGGGGAGCTGCTGCCCTGAAATAATTTTAAGAAGTGTGGATTTCCCGGCACCGTTTTTACCGACTAATGCCAGCCGGTCGTTGTCATTTATCGAAAAGGAAATGTCGTTGAAAAGCGGTTTGGCAGAGAAATCAACCGTGAGATTATTGATCCCTATCATCTGGGTGAGGGTCCGTATTGGTTATCTCCGGGTTGAGAGGCTTTACAAAGCAATACTAACTCAATGATCCATCCGATAAACGGGAGGAGATACCAAAGGGTGTACCATCCGGATTTCCCGGTGTCGTGAAGACGCCGAATACTTGCACAAATCAATGTAGCAGCCAAGACGGCATTTATCACTTCGAAAATAATTCCGAGCCACACCTGCTCCATGCCG
The DNA here is from genome assembly GCA_022509205.1 of Muribaculaceae bacterium. Taxonomy (GTDB): domain Bacteria; phylum Bacteroidota; class Bacteroidia; order Bacteroidales; family Muribaculaceae; genus Lepagella. The sequence continues at coordinate 14,327 of JAFLTR010000021.1, forward strand.
TGGAACATCAGGCGACCGCCAAACCAGCCAAGCACACCGCCGATTATATAAATGAACAAAGCATACCACCAGAATTCACTTCTGGAAGCTCTACCGATGGGGTTGAAAAAATTATTAAGGCCCACTCTGACTGCTTCTGAAAATCCCATAGTTGTCAATTTATTTATGTTTATATATTATTTAAAGAATTTATGCAAATATAATTTAAAATACTTAAATTTGGAAAACGAATAAAAAACTATTAACTAATAAAGTTAAGAAAAACAAAAATGAGAAAGAATTTTGGTAAGAAGCCTTGGTGCTATCCGCAGCCGGTTTTTATACTTGCAGCCTATGACAAGGATGGTAAGCCAAATGCCATGAATGTGGCCTGGGGAGGTATGTACTACGATGATCAGATCATGATGTGTATCAGTGCCAACCATAAGACCACTGAAAATATTCTCGAGTCAAAAGCCTTTACAGTCAGTATGGCCGACAAGGATCATCTTGTGGCTTGCGATTATGTCGGAGTGGTGTCGGGAAACAAAGAACCGGACAAATTCAAGAAAGCCGGTTTCACATCTACGAAATCTGAATTTGTAAATGCACCTCTTATCAACGAGCTTCCGATGACTATCGAATGTAAGCTGATATCCTATGATCCGGAAATGTGCACTCTCATCGGTGAAATTGTGAACATTTCAGCCGATGAATCTATCCTGAATGAAAAAGGTAAGATAGATCCGTCAAAATTAAAACCGATAACATTCGACCCGGCCAACAACGCCTATCTTGAGATAGGGGAGAAGGTGGGGAATGCTTTCAAAGACGGCTTGGCTCTGAGATAAGTTTCCCTTAAAATCGAGAGCCGGGAAAACTCATATCATCTGCGAAATTTCCCAGACAAAGGCCCGAAGGCCCAGACGAGGTTTAGACTCGTCAAGGGCCTTCAGCTTGTTTAATACAGTCTCCACACGCTGATCCTCCACAATTGTGAGAATTGCATTGCCAAGCGATGGCCATGCATGGCTACCGTAATGTGGTTCTCCGGTTGTAGTGCCTCGTCCACGGGTTTCACCGAAAGAGGTAAATCCCCGGCAGGAGCTTTTCTCCAGAATGTCGAGAATGGCATCATTATGAGCCTGATCGAAGGCAATAAATATAGCTTTCATACAAATGAAGGATTAAAGGGACTTAGCATGATGGCGACGAAGTTTCCTACGCATATTCTTCACACCGTTACCGGCAAAAACACAGTAGAGCACCGGCACAAAGAGTAGGGTCAGGATAGTTGAGAAAGTGAGACCGCCGATTACAGCAGTACCCATGGGCCTCCACATCTCGGCTCCCTGACCACTTCCCACGGCCATCGGCACCATACCAAGGATTGTGGTCAGTGTCGTCATTATTACAGGACGAAGACGTGATTTACCTCCAAGGATTACTGCATTGCGTATTCCCATCCCTCTTTCCCGGTTTAGTGAAATATAATCGATTAGCACGATACCGTTCTTTACCACAATACCTATCAACATTATGGCACCAATCATACTCATCACATTCAGAGTGTGGCCGCTTAACCATAGTATGATGAAGACACCTGAGAAGGCGAAGAGCAGAGAGGTCATGATAATGCCGGGATACGTGAAACTCTCAAACTGAGCAGCCATCACTATATACACCAAAATTATGATAAGAATTCCAAGGAGCATAAGGTCGGAGAAAGAATCCTGCTGATCTTCATAAGAACCCGATAGAGTGATGCTGATGCCGGGTGGAAGATGCAATTCATCTATCTCTATTTCCGCATCGGCAACTACCTGGCTCATAGGCACTCCGTCTACCACTGCCGATACAGTAATAACTCTTTCCCTGTCTTTCCTCTCGATAGTAGGAGGTGTGAAACGCTCCACGACTTTCCCTAATTCCTTAAGTTTGACTCCGGCTCCTGTCGGAGTGTAAAGCGTGATATTTTCAATATCTTCAAGCGATGTGCGATATTTCTTGTCATACATCACCTTTATATCATATTCCTCACCGTCTTCACGATATTGAGAAGCTGTGGCTCCATTGATTCGGTTTCTAAGATAATAGGCGGCTGTTTGCAGATTCAACCCATAAAGAGCGAGTTTTTCTCTATCAAAATCCACTTGATATTCCGGCTGATAGTCGGAGCGGGATATCGTGATATCAGCAGTGCCCTCAATTCCTTCAAGAATCTGTCGCAACACTCTCGCCACCGAGTCGGTTTCATTGAAATCATAACCATATATTTCAAAATCCACTGTAGACTGACCGCCCATTCCGGCACCACGACCACCTCCTACATTTACCTGAGCCTTTGAAAATTCCGGGAACCCCGTTTCAATATCCCGCCTCATTCCATCGGCAATCTCCTTTATTCCACGATCACGTTCGCCCGGGTCAAGAAGGCGTATATTCATCGAAGCTATGTGGCTACCGTTGTTTGAAAGAGAGGCGAAAGTATTGTCGGAACTTGCCGGACCCACTGTGTAGCTGGCTACCACAATCTCGGGATATTTGGCCCTCCATAACGAATCAAGACGATACAAAGCATCCTGGGTGATCTCCACTCTCGTACTTATGGGAGTTTCAAGCGAAACACCTATGCGTCCGTTATCCTGAGTGGGAAAGAACTCTGTCCCCACATGCTTCATAAGAAAAATGGAACCTACAAATGTTCCCAAACAAATTATAATGGTGACAGTTTTATTTGCCACTACTTTATGAAGCAACCAGGCATATCCGTCGTCGAATTTATCAAGACCTTTCTGTATGGGACCATAAATCTTATTATAAAAATTAGAATGTTTGGTCGAAAGCTTTAGCCATTGAGAACAAAGCATAGGAGTAAGGGAGAGGGCACAAAGGGTTGAGATTATCATCATGATGGTGACCATCCAACCTAATTGACGGAACATTACTCCGGTCATGCCTGTCACGAGCGTCAGGGGGAAGAACACGGCAATAAGAGTAAGTGTAGAGGCTATTACGGATACAGCCACCTCGTTTGTGCCATGTACGGCTGCCTGCTTTGGATCCGACCCTCGCTCGATATGTGTGGTTACGTTCTCAAGCACCACAATAGCATCATCGACTACCATACCAATCGATATGGAAAGCGCAGACAGAGAAACGATATTTAAGGTGTTGCCGGTCGCAAAAAGATAGATAAAGGAAGCGATAAGCGAAATAGGTATTGTCACGACGATGATCATTGTGGCTCGCCAGCGACCCAAAAAGAACAATACCACAATCATTACAAAGAGCAATGCGTAAAGCACTGTCTCCTCCAACGAAGCTATTGTATTCTTGATATTGTCGGAAGTGTCGACCACTATACCGATTTTCACATCGCTCGGAAGATTTTTCTGTAAGCGTGGCAACATCTGTCTCACTTTGTCGGAGATCGCCACCGAATTAGCTCCCGATTGTTTCTGAATTATTATTGTGGCTCCCTCCTTTCCGTTGATGTAGGTCTGCTGTGTTCTCTCTTCAAGAGAATCTTCCACTCGTGCCACATCCTTGAGGTATACAGGCTTACCCTGATATGCACCGACTACAATATTCTCCATCTGCTTGGAATCTTTGAATTCTCCTTGCACACGAAGGGCATAAGTGTTGGATCCTATATCAAAAGAACCTCCCGGAATATTACGGTTTTCCGCTCCTATAATGGAAGAAATGGTTTCTACGGAAAGATTATATGCCTCCAGTCGGTTAGGATCTGTGTAGATATGAATTTCTCTTTTAGGCGCGCCCGAAATAGATACGGATCCTACGCCATCGACACGTGCCAGAGGGTTGGCTATGTTGTCGTCGAGAATTTTATAAAGCCCGGCCATACTTTCCTTGGCCTCCACTGAAAGTATCAGGATCGGGATCATGTCAGTGGAGAACTTGAAGATTATGGGATTCTCGGAATCGTCCGGAAGCATTGACTCCACCATGTCGAGCTTGTCGCGGACATCATTAGTGAGAACGTCTATATCGTAGCCATATTCAAATTCAAGAGTTATTACGGATGTGTTTTCTCTTGACTGAGATGTTATATGCTTAAGGTGTTCCACTGAATTCAATGTGTTTTCCAGTGGCTTGGTGACATTTTGTTCGATATCTTCCGCACTTGCCCCCGGATACATTGTGATGACCATTATTGTGTTGGTGTCGATATCCGGATAGAGGTCTATCGGTAGTTTAACAAGCGAAAACAGACCGAGGATTATGACCGTGACGAAACACAACGTGGTCATAATTGGTCGTTTCACTGCTGAAGCATATATAGAAGCCATTAAAAAGCGAGTTTAAAAAAAGGTAAGAGGATAACAGATAATTTTATGGAACGATTTCCACAGCCACTCCGTCGGCGAGTTTTGCCTGTCCGGTCACTACCACCGAGTCGCCGGGTTCCACTCCCGAAAGGAGTTCATAGGATGTGCCAAGTCTTTGACCTAACTCTACTTTATTATATGTCACTTTTCCGTTATGATACACATACACATATTGATTAGCCGAGCCGGGCTGTTTAACGATCGCTCTGTCGGGCACAACCACATGGTTGACATTTCCTAATGCCAGCTTCACTCTACCGAACATCCCGGGAAGAACTCTTCGGTCTGAATTTGAAAGACTGATTTCAACTCCAAAAGTGCGGCTGTTGCTGTCGACGGTAGGAGAGACCATAGTGATATGACCTTCAAATTTCTCATCTCCGTATGTATCGAAACTTATTTCTGCAGGCATACCCTTTTTTACTTTAGAAAGTTCTCCTTCAGGCACATTAATAATTATTTTTACCGGGTTTACTTGTGCCACTGTCAAAATAGGAAGACTGGAAGTCATATCCCCCGGGTCATAATTTCTGGCCGTGACAACTCCACTAATGGGGGAAACCAGAATTGTATTCTCCTTTGCATTTTTCAATGTTCGCTCTGCAGCAGCCAGACTGTTTTCAGCATTAGTCAGTTGAAGTTTCATTTGGTCGACATTCTGTTGTGTTCCACCTCCGATCTCCAGAAGTTTAAGTGCCCGGTCATAATTCTGCCTGACATTTTCCAGATTAGCTTTTGCATTTGCCACCTGGATTTCATAGCTTGTAGTGTTGACATCGTCAAGGATAGCCACTGTCTGACCCTTGGCCACATTATAACCTTCATCCACAAATATCTCTTTGATACGGTTAGGGGTAGATGAAGAAATATTGTTGATTAATTCCGGTTCAACGGTAGCCGTATAAGTGCCGGTCTGCACTACATCCTGATTAAACACTTGCTCAACTTTTACAACAGGAAGTTTTTCTTCAGAGTCATTGGTTTTGTCTCCACCGCAAGCTGCCAGAGCTAAAGGGAGCAGGAATAGATGTGAGTATCTTAATGTCTTCATTCTTTGACGTTTGGATTATCAGATTAAAAATTTTCTTTGCCGAGCAGTAGGTCAAGTTCTGAGGAGGAGACCAGATAATTGTAGATGGCCTGGAGATAGACAAGTTGTGCCGATGTGTTGGCCAATTCGGCATCCCGGAGTTCAAGATAAGATGCCGCACCGATTTCAAAACTCTTCTGCATGATATCGTAAGCCTTTCCGGCTTGTGCGACACCGTCGCGGCTTGAAGAGATCTGGGCAGCTTCACGATTCATATTGTCTATAGCAAGTTCCACCTGCATATTGAGAGAATTCATCAGATAGTCTTTCTGCAGGTCAATCTCTTTCAGTTGCACCTGAGCTTGTTTCAAGCCATATAGTTTGGAGCCACCGGAAAAAATCGGCACCGAAAGGGCGAGACCTACAAAACTGTAAGGATTAAACTGTTGGTTGCGGAAAGGAGAACCGTTGCTCAGCGAAGTCCAGGAAAGATTATAAGAGGCACCCAAAGTGGGAATCCAGGAAAATTTCTTGAGTGTCACATTTTGACTCAAAAGTTTCCTTTGAATTTCAAGTGAACGAAGAGAGGTATTGTCAACGAGAGAAAAATCTGCTTCGGAGGGATAAGCCCACATCTCTTCGGAAAGGTCTTTCAGTGCGATGTCAGGAATTATCTCGAGATCTGTAGATACTCCCATCAGCAATTTCAATTGCAATTGACATTGTTTAAGAGCAATATCAGCCTGAAGTAGATCCGGCTCTATATTTTTCACCTGCACGGAAGATCTCAGGACATCATATTCAGATGCTGTGCCGTTTTCAAATTGCTTTTGAAATAAATCGGCATTGAAAAGAGCCACGTCATAGTTTTGTTTCACTACCTCCTTGGAAGCTACGGCAAGCATGAGGGCATAATAAGCTTTGTTCACTTGGTTTACTAAGTCGAGGCGTGATGCCCGGGCATCCTCAAGACTTGACAAAATCTGAGTGTCGGAGATGCTGATGGCTTTCCAGAGTGTCGGGGCAATTATGGGGAGGGATGCAGAAAAACCAATGTTCCATGTATTGTCCGAACCCATTTTAAGGCTCTGGCTTTCTCCCCCGAAATCCATCCGGATAGTTTGAAGTTCAATCGAACGTTGGTAGGCTGCAGAAAAATCAATAGCCGGGAATACGGAGGCAAGTGTCTCCTTTTTTGCATAATCCACCTTTTTCACCTCCCAATCTGCAATTTTCACTGTGGGGTTATCCTGCAAGGCAATCTGAATACATTGTTGCCTCGAAAGAGTCATCGGTTCCCCTTTTACCGTCTGTGACGGCAGAAGTGTCAGGAGGAGGGCAAATAATATTAAAATTCGTTTCATATTAAGGTTCATGCTTGAAATGCTGATGAGGAAGAGGAGAGTGAAGAAAGAGAGGAAAGTGTAGGCATAAATTTTTCAAGCTCCAGGAGTCCTTTTTCAGAACTAATGCCTCTAAGGAACCCCATAATTATACTGTCGAATATTTCAAGAAGGGAAATATCGGATGGGAAAAGCTCTTCAGTGCGTTTCAACGACTCCATCTGTATCATCAGCATACGGCATTGAATCATCAGATTTACGTCTTCACGAAAATATCCTTCTTTCACACCCTGCTGCAGTATATCATAGAGATTCTGAGGGTGGTTTTTATGATTGGAGGGGAAGAGCCTGTCCCCGGCTTTTTTTGCCAGAAGTTGCATGTCTCTGATGTAATCCGTGCTTATATAACTCATCAAATCGCGGTTGAAAAGAAAACACTTGATTATCCCTTCCATTACATTAGAGGAGGATAAGAAAATTTCACTGAGCTTTTCAGCCGTCATCTTATGATAATAGGAATGCACTTCCAAAAACATCTCCTCTTTACTTCCAAAAATTTCGTAAAGAGTCCGCTTTGACATCTGCAGAGAAGCCGCCACAGAATCCATTGTCGTGCCTTTCAAGCCGTTTTTAAGCAAGGAGCGCATAAAACACTCCAGTATCCTTTCATACTGCTGCTGTGAAATCTCCTCTTTTTTCATCCTTAAGTTCAAAATCGGGGCAAAATTAATGAAAACTGAAAAGCGAAACAAAGTTTTCATTTTAAATTCACTTTAATTAACAGAATGGAAAGAATTGATTATCTTTTAAGACCTTGATATCTTGCAGGGAGAGATTAAGACAAAGGTTTTGTGTATTATTTTCCGGTTCTGTCTTATAAAGTCGCAAACAGTAATTTTGGAAGACCCAATCCGGAAAAAATATGCCGTCTGAATATTTTTCAGACGGCATAAATATGGGATGGAGTCTTCCCCTAAGAAGACATGCCCTCTTTTGGGGGAAATGTAAGCTATTATAATTTTCTTCCGAGGATATCGAAGCGTTGGCCATTCTTGATTATAATGATTTGGCCGTTTTCGATTGTTTTTATAACACGGTTTACAGAATTTGTGTCTCCTTGTATAGCATTTATACCGGTCTCGTCTGTGTCTGGATCCGGTTCAGGATCCTGATCATCAGAATCTATATTTCCATCAGTATCGGGAACGCGTACATACATATCATAGACACGAGCACCACCACCTGAAGAGGTATTGAGAAGTTCTATACTGCGTATCTCTTTTGCAGTTTCCTCTGGAATATTTGCCACATTTATAAGATCCCATTCAAGGAGAGTCTGTTTTTTAAGCTTTTCAGTAGTAAAGGAACCGGTGGTACCATCGGCCAATGTCCATGCAATTTTATAAGTGCGGTCTCCTGTGAAATGCAGGTTGACTTTCAATTGAAGCACACCGTCTTTGAGATTCCAGCGGATACCGCCATTGTTCTTACCCATGTCGACGCCACCAATTGAGCAGCCACCGGGAACGGAACCATCGGTTTCTGTTTTTGCGGGATCAAAGCTTGTCTTATCGTCGCCACCTGCAATCAATTCCACCACGCCCTGCAGATCATCGGGCAAGGCTTCCCAAGGATCCTGGAAATGATACCAGTCACCGGTCAAGACTTTATAAGGTGTTACAAGGGTGATGATACCGGTGGTGGTGAAAGGATTCACACCTTCAGCTTCATTTCCCGTGACTTTGAGCGAGTAAGTGCAACCGGCCTTTGGAGTTCCGCTAATTGTAACGGTTTTGGCCTTTTCATCGAAAACAAAGGATAGACCGTCGGCAAGGTCTGTGACACTGGCATCTTTTGCAACATCATTCAGCTCATAGATGATGTCGGCTATCGCTTTCCCGGCAATCACCTCCTGACTGCTGTTTGCCGTGATACATTTCACTTCAATCTTGTCGGGAACAATAAAGTCGAACGGCACACCGTCAAGTTCGTATGGACCAAATTCCGGGGCAGCATCATTGTAGGAGATGTAAATGTCGTCGGCCGTGATATATTCAAGTCCGGCAGCCGTGCATTCGGCTTCCGTCATTTTTCTCTTTGGTGTGTAACCGATGATTGGGGTGCCCATGTCTTTGAAAATACTGTTTTCTTTTAGACGGCCAAAATTATTTTCCGGCAAAGAACCATCAGACTCACGCTCTGCCATGAAATCCTGGACACTCAGGGAGAGGTATTCTCCGGAGTGGTCTTGAGTGACAATCTGGGTTTTGTTCTCTTTGTAACCTTCCTTGACGGGATGGCAACCATCGATAGTGGTCCATGAGTTGAAATCAGTGTCCGGTTCTTGATACCCCTCTTTATCCGGGGACAGGAATTCATGATTTCCGACTGATACTCCGCTTTTTTGAGCTTTGGCTCCCCAACCAACGCAGTTTCGTATTGTCATACCGCCATATTTGAAGATGGTAGGGAAACGGTAGTTATATTCATTTCCCCAGGCGAGACAATTTATTATATACATGCCTTCATAAGCATTGTTTTGGTCGAAGCCCTTATGCAGATTATCAAACGCAATGCAATTTGTTACGACATGAGCACCTGTGGATTGGTCGAAAGCAGCTCCACCGGATGAACCGCCACCACCTAATTTAAATCCGTTACCATTTTTACCCTCTACTACTTTCCCGGACTTATCTGTGTAATATCCGGCATGGTATGACCAGCAATGGTCGATAACTACAGGATGATAAACCATGTAGAGGTCCCAGTTATCATCTGAATTATTCCAAGCCCGGCAACCGTGGAATTCTGTGCCCGGTCCCGGGAACAATTTACAAGCGAAACCGTCGGCGTCTCCACCATCGTCAGTGCCGTTAAAGGCTACTAAATCGGCGTTTTCGTATGAGTCGCAGTTGATTATCTTATTATAGCGGCAATAGGTATATCCGGGATTGTATTGTGGAGTCCCGCTTATCGGGAAAGATTTTGTTTCCTCTATAGAAAAATCCTTAAACATACCGATTTGCAATCCCGTGTCGTTATTGTAACGGAAAGTGCACCTCTCAATAATGTTGTAGGATCCTTCCAGCTTCATACCGTTGTCTTTGGCATTTTGCAAGACAAGGCCGTAGAATGTCCAATAGTTGGCAAGATGGTTTACATAAATACACCTTGACATTTTGAACTCATTGGATGAAGCAGGTTTCATCTGACTGCCGTCGATAATTACCTTTCCGGCAGCTTCATCAGGCCAAGCCCGCATTTCGCATCGGAGGTCGGGAGTGGTGGGAAGTTCAGGAATTTTAATACGTTGAGGAATGTAGTATGTTCCTTCATGTATCAAGATTCGGTCGCCGGCCTTTACAAGTTCCACAGCTTTATGGATAGTCTGTAAAGGAGCGGTTTCTGAGCCGTCATTGGTATCATTACCTGTTGTGGCCACATGGATATCTTTTGCTGTTGCCGTAAAAGCACCGGCCATCATCAGCATCATACCCAATGACAAGGTCTTGGCAATAATTTTTCTCATAGATTTTTTATAGGTTAATTAAATGAAGTCAATAAAGAGGTCGGGATTTTACTTATTGCAGTTGCATTGCCATTGCCAGGCATTTCTCATTGTGTCTTTGATATCAGCTTCTGCTTTCCAGCCCAATTCATGGTTAGCCTTGTAAGGGTTGGCCCATATCTTTTCGATATCTCCGGCTCTGCGTTCGCCAATTTTATGCGGCACTTTTACTCCTGTTGCATCTTCAAACGCATTTATAAGCTCTAAAACTGAGAGACCGTTTCCGGTGCCAAGGTTGAAGATTTCGATAGCGTCATGGTCTTTGCCGTTGAGCATTCTTTCCATTGCTATGACATGAGCTTTGGCAAGATCCACCACGTCGATATAGTCTCTTATGCAACTGCCATCGCGAGTATTGTAGTCATCTCCAAAAACTGTCAGTTCTTTCCTTAACCCTGCAGCAGCCTGGGTCAGGAAAGGCACAAGATTTTGGGGAACACCCAGCGGCAACTCACCGATAAATCCTGAGGGATGAGCACCTATAGGATTGAAATAACGCAGGATAATACTCTTGATAGGAGCGCCACTTGCCACATAGTCTTCTATTATCTCTTCCGAGATCTGTTTGGTGTTGCCATAAGGCGAGGTGGCCGATTTTATAGGTGCACTTTCATCAATCGGGTTGACATCAGGTTCACCATAAACTGTGCATGATGATGAGAAAACGATACCTTTTACACCATATTCCGGCATACATTCCAGAAGATTTATAAGGGTATTTAGGTTGTTGCGGTAATAGAGCAATGGTTTCTCCACACTCTCTCCCACAGCTTTAGATGCAGCGAAATTGATAATCCCCTTGATCCCGGGATTTTCTTCAAAAAGTTTCTTGAGAGTTGCAATATCAGTGCAATCTCCCTTCACGAATACCGGGCGTTTGCCGGTGATCTTCTCGATACCGTCAATCACCTTTTCATTACTGTTGGAAAGATTGTCGATTATCACTACTTCATAGCCGGCATTCATAAGTTCAACTGTAGTGTGTGAACCGATATAACCGGTGCCTCCGGTCACTAAGATTTTCTCCTTCATGTCAGAATAATTTTTGAGGATAAACACCATCTTCAACTAATTTCTTGAATTGGGCCACTGTCGCATCTCTATCTGCTGCATAAGTCACGCCAAACCATTTCGATGGGGTTGGGAGCACTTTGAGTCTGATCTTTCCCGACTCGATAAGTTCATTCACCACAGTTGGGATATAGAATTCTGCTTTGAGCTCATCATGATTTTTCTCCAGAAATTTAAGGAATGATTCCATAGAATAGTCGAAATAATCGGGAGTGAAGCCCCACATATTCATTGATACAGCGGCACCTTCCGGGAAGGGTTTTTCTTCTCCGTCAATCTCATGGATCAGCTTGCCGTCTTTTCGTTGAATTCCATGACATTCCACCACTCCGGTGAGATCACCTTCCTCACTCACTTCGCAAAGACCGCGAGAAACCCCGCCATTTTCACTCAAAGTGTTTTCCACATTGAAACCGATCATACAATAACAGTCTTTCTTGCCTTCAACAGATTTCAGGAAATCTGCAAGAATCTTGAAACTCTCTGCACCATAATAATCATCGGCATTTATCACTGCGAAAGGTTCATTAATCACATCTTTTCCCATAAGGACTGCATGGTTGGTGCCCCATGGCTTCTTTCTTTCCGGATTCGGTTTATAGCCACCGGGTATATTGTTGATGTCTTGGAAAACCACTTCTACAGGGATGTGTCCTTCATATTTTGAGATAACTTTATCGCGGAATTCCTGTTCGAAATCATGACGAATAACGAAAACAATCTTTCCGAATCCTGCTCTAAGAGCGTCATATACGGAATAGTCCATTATCGTTTCACCGCTCGGACCAAGTCCGTCGAGTTGTTTCAAACCTCCATAGCGGCTTCCCATGCCTGCTGCAAGTATAAATAGTGTTGGTTTCATGGTTTTTTATCTGTTTTTGTTTGTTGGTGTCGTTATTGGTGATATTGATAATGTTATATTAAGAATTTGCTTGTTTAATTCAAGTATTCCTCCATACCAGGGAGAACCATAGTTTTTGGTTTACGCACAAGGCGAGAAAACAAAAGGAGAAGGTCGAAAATTACAATCTTTGAGTTGCCATTTCTTTCGATGTCACGAGCAGCACGTGCAATTTCCTGGCTCAATTGCTCTACATTACCATCATGGATGAATGGTGCAAAGCGCCCGCTGAATGTTATTTCATCCGCAGTCATCATTATAAGTGGCGGGAGACTGTAATTATAAATATAATTTTCTCGAATCATGCGAGCACAGTATGTCAGGAATCTAATTATTTTTTCTCTTCCAAAAGCAGCCACATTTTCTGAAATCTCCTTCAATGTCTTGGCTTTAAGTGCATAAGCCGCACGCATGGTTTCCTTAAAAAGATCGGAAAATTCAATGAGCTCCTCTGGATGGCAGGCAATTTCATCGGCTTTTTGAAGGCTTCCCTCTGAGATTCTTGCAGCATCCCTGGCCACGTCTTTATCAACTCCATTTTCTATCAGGAGGTCCTGCAGCTCCCGGTCTGAAAGAGGCTTGAAATTAAATCGTTGAGTGCGGGATAGGATTGTAGGAAGAATTTTACTTTCGTTGTTGCTGACAAGAATGAAAATGGTGTCTTCGTAGGGCTCCTCTATAATCTTAAGGAGTTTATTGGCTGCCTCCAATCGCATTTTCTCCGGCAACCAAATTATGAAAATTTTATAGTCTTCCTGAAAAGAGGAGAGAGAAGCACGAGAAATTATCTCCTCGCTTTCGTTTACATAAATAGCCGTTTGCGAATTACCCGCCTTCAGGAGCTCATTCCATTTTTCGGAAGGCATATAGCTGTAATTATCGAGCATATCCCGCCATTCCTCTATCATGTCTTTGGATATCAAGGCCCCATCCTTTTTGACTATAGGATATACAAAATGAAGGTCGGGATTATTATGCTTCTGATGCTGAAGGCATGAGGGACATTCCCCGCAGGAATCACCGTTTTTACGGTTCTTACAATGGATATACTGTGAGAAAGCCCGGGCGGTACGGTGTTTCCCGATACCGGAAATGCCTGTAAAAAGAAAGGCATGGGGTAATTTACCGCTATCTGCCAGCTTCCGTAAGGAGCCTATGATTTCTTTATGTCCTGTGATATCCTGGAACCTCACTTTTAATGCCTTTACTACAGACACAAAATTATAGAAAAATTTTTATATTGGGGATGTCTTGTAGCTAAAGAATGATGAAAGTGGTTTTTTATGCCTGCATTTTGCCAAATAATCGGTAACTTTAACCTCTGAATTTTTACTGAAATTGGTTAATGAGGTCTAAATAAACCGTTAAGGATCTGCAGTATGGAGCCGATATTAAAGACTGTGGCCGGCGCTTATTGTGCCCGCTACTCAAATCTCTGGGATGTGTGCTTTCTATTTCCAAATAAACGTTGTGGGGTGTTTTTTCAGAAATACCTTAATGATGTTGGCCTGAAAAAGTCTAACCATCCCAAGATTCTTACAATCTCTGATCTTGTGGCAGAAATCTCCGGCAAAAAAGAAGCAGATCATATTTGCCAGCTCTTCACTCTTTACAAAGCATATCTTAACATTCTTTATAGAAAACAGGATCGAGAAGATAATTCTTCCTTTGTAAAAGAAGACATTAATGTATCCGGTAAAAAAGAGAAGAAGACTATAAGTTTTGAAGATTTTCGGGGGTGGGGAGAGACTGTACTCTCCGACTTCAACACTGTCGACATGTATCTGGCGGATCCGAATGAAATTTTTAAAAATGTAAAGGATTACCGGGAACTAACTTCCAATTTCCTTACAGATGAACAAAGGGAGGTTATGCGGGAATATTTCGGCGTTGAAGACCGTAACGACCCGAATGAATTCTGGAAGAAATTTAATGATACCAATGAAATTTCCGAACTAAAGAAAACATTTCTTAATCTCTGGCAGATCCTCGCTCCCTTACATGAAAAATTTTTAGGTCTCCTTAGTGAGGATGGATTAGGAACCTCGGGAAGTCTGTATCGTTTGGCTGCTGAGCGAATAAATGAAGAGGGGAGAGGTGCGCTTGATTATAAGAAAGTGGTGGCAGTGGGATTCAACGCTCTTACAGAGGCAGAACGGAGCATTTTCAGTGTATTGAGAGATGAAGAGGGAAGTGAAGGTTTCGATGATTATATCGATTTTATATGGGATGCGGCAGGACCGATTTTGAAGAGTGAAGATTTCTCTGCTTCCAAGTTTATCAACTTTAACCGTAAACATTTCCCGGAACCAAGTTGGTGGATTCCGGTTATGGAGGAACATGATATTGCCGAATGGCCCGACATCAGTATAATTGCAGCTCCTTCAGACACAGCTCAGACAAAGGTTGCCGGAGAAGTACTTGCAAAATTTGGTCAGACAGAACGAAAAACATTACTTGAAAATGCAGAAATGGCTATAGTGCTCCCGGATGAGGGATTGCTTTCAAATATGCTATACTCCCTACCCGACGGACTCGACTCAATCAACCTTACAATGGGTTACAGCCTACATCAGACACCCGTGGCCGCTTTTGTATATCTTCTTCGCAGAATTTATGCAACCCTCCGGGAGAATAAAAATGAAAGGTTTTATTTTGTGAAGGATCTGAGAAGACTCCTTTCGCATCCTTTTTCGTATGTTTTGTTTGGTAGACCAAAGTTGGAAACCCTGATTAGTTATCTGGATAAATACCATAAGGTATCCGTGACATTTGAAGAACTGAAAGTTTATCTTGAAGACTCTGCATGTTACCTCAATTTCCCATCTAAAAAAGATAGCAGCGATTCGATTTTCAGGTATATGGAGGTGCTGTTTGGGTCTTTACGGGAAAAATTACTTTCAAATGCCCCGGAGGGTTCTAACATAGAGGAAATTGATCAATTAAGAATCTACAGTGAATATTTTCATGATCTTGAAGATAATCTGAAGAAGTTTGAAATTGATTTGCAGTCACTTACAATCCTGCAGATTGCCGACAGACTAATAGCCGGAGAAAAAATAGGATTTGAGGGAGAACCTTTGAAGGGTTTACAGGTGATGGGAACTTTGGAAACCCGTTCTCTTGATTTCAAATATCTTATAGTCCTCTCGATGAACGAAGGTATCATGCCACGAAAAGATGTCTCATCCACATTTATTCCCGAGTCATTAAGGAAGGGCTATGGACTTCCTCCGGCGCGATATGCGGAGGAAATCTTCAGTTATTATTTCTATCGTCTCTTAAGTCGTGCTGAAAAAGTTGTCTTAATCTACGACGGACGAACAATTTCCGGAATGAGAGGTGGATTATCCCGTTATCTGCTGCAACTTAAGGAATATGCACCCAAGGAAAAGGTATCAATGGAGGCCTGGCACTTCCGGCTGGGAGCAAAAAGTGTCTATGATTCCTCTGTGGAGAAGACTCATGAGATTGCTGCCATGATAGATCTTTATTGCAATGACAATGAACCACGAAAAAATTTCTCTGCTTCATCCTTAAATAGCTATAGAGAATGTCAGGTGAAATTTTTCCTTCAGAATCTTCTCAATATCAATTCAGATCCGGAAAGAAGCGAATATATGGATGCCATCACAGTGGGCCATGTGCTCCATGAAGTGATGATGGAGATCTACATCCCGGACAAAAGAAAACAAAGAAGACTGTTGGAAATCCCGGAAACAATAACATCACAATTGATACAACGATTTATTGATGATCCCGAGTTAATTCATACTTTGGTGAATGAAAAGATTCATAAATATTATTTCGGTGAGTCAGGAGGGAAAAAATCGGAAATTAATTCCGGCGTAACAGAGCTTATGAGTGAACAGATAGCTGAGCTTGTAAGTGAAATTTTAAAATATGATTTAAAACTCACACCTTTTTCGCTCTATGGTTGCGAGATAGAAAAGAATTTAAGGATTCGGTTGGCGTCAGGAAGAGTAGTAAATTTCCGTTTCGCAATCGACCGTCTCGATGAAATTGAGATGGAGGGAGAGAAACGTATGCGCATAGTGGATTATAAGACGGGCTCCAGAAAGCGAAGTGCCACCGATCTTAAAGAGGTATTCGACGGTGGATATAGCAACGAGCAGATTTTCCAACTTTTTGTCTATGCGTGGCTTTTGGGGAAAATTGGAGTGAAAGGATGGGAAGATGTTGTGATAGAAATATATTTCGTGCCCGATCTGGTTGCAGGCAATGGGGGATTACCGGAGATTGACAAACAGAAGGTGACATCTTTCCGACCATATCTGGAAGAGTTTTCGTCACGATTGGAGGATATGATAGAAGATATTTTTATTTCCTCGATTTTCCGGGAAACAAAAGACGCCGGTCTTTGCAACCTATGCGTCTTCAAGTCATATTGCGGGAAATAGTCCTTCCTTTTGTAAAGCTTATTCTACATCTATTAGTAGTTCATCTTTCGATAAATCGTTAGGATTTGTGCCCGGTAATCCTTCAGGTACCTCGCTCCCTATCCTTTCGAAAAGTTCAACCCAGAATTGTGGCATTTCCCCATTTCCATCTCGGAAATTCATAGGGTTTGATTTGAAAATCCTTTTTCCATCCGGGGTTAGATATGATTCATATACAAGCTCCGAACAATACATCTTACCGTTGTCCGGTAGATACCACCAGTCATAGTCCTCTCCAAGATGGCTTTTGGCACGTCGGATAGTTTGTTCAATTGGGAAATCAATAGAAAGACGTTTTACCAAATAACCGTTTTTTGACTCATTCAGGAATTGCATAAGAGAAACTTCTCTAACACCTTCCTCAGGGGAAGCCTCGATTACGTAAGGTTCTTGGTCCACTATTTCTACTATCCCGACATGTACGAATTTGAGACTGTCTTTCATTGCTGTTGTGGCAGAGATTGCTTTTGAAAATGCCCCTTCCCCTTCAACCACAAAAATGAGATCCCCCGACTTTAATTGTCCGGAAGCTGAAAGTAGTGTCAACAGCAGGAAAACCAAAAGGTTATAAAGTCTTTGTTTCTGCACTTTCCGTAATGAATTTTTTTGAAAGTGATGCTGCATAGAGTCCTGCTAATGTGAATAAGGCATTAAGAAGAAAGATCTCGTAACCTGTGTTATAATCAAAAAAATAGAAAAATCCTTTACTGATAATCCAGCAGGCAAGAGGGGAGAGAAGACAGATCCGGGGAATCCATTTGGGATTGGGATTACGTTTTGAAAATATTCCGAAAGCGAAGAGACCTAAAATCGGCCCGTATGAGTAGGAAGCAAGTGTGAAGAGTGCAGTGATAGCATCTTGATGATTAAGATAGTAGCTCACTATTATCACCCCGGCCATCATAAGGGCCATTGAACCATGCACCTTCTTTCTTTTTTTCTTAAGAGTTGCTTCGTCATATTTTTTTGTCCCCTCCATTATATCCACAGTATATGATGTGGTTAGAGATGTCAGGGCTGAACCCACAGAAGAGTAAGCGGCAGAGACCAATCCGAGGATAAAGAGTATACTAACGATCATCGGCATGTCTTCATGATATGCAACCGTAGCAAAAATATCATCAGTCTTTTCCGGTAACGGAATACCATTTCTCTCCATGTAGATAATCATCAGAGTTCCTAAAACAAGGAAGAGGGTGATTATAACAAATTGTAGGCTACCGCTCACCGCCAGATTTTTCCGAGATCCTTTGGCATCCTTACAAGCCAGAACCCTTTGCATAAGGTCCTGGTCTAATCCCGTCATCGCTACAACGAGAAACACCCCGGTCAGAAACTGTTTCCAAAAATATGAACTCGCCATGGGATCATCAAAATTGAAAACATGTGTCATCGGGTGTTGAGTGATCGTTGTCACCAATTCTTCCCCCGATAAATTCAGTGCGTTTGAAATAAAATAAAAACATAACACAATAGAGGCTATAAGCACAAGGCTCTTAATTGTGTCTGACCATACCACCGACTTTACTCCTCCTCTGGCTGTATAAAGCCATATCAGCGACATGGTGATCCCGACATTCAGGATGAAAGGCAGGTGAAGCGGGCCGAATACAAGCAGTTGCAACACCATGCACACCACCATGAATCTTACTCCTATTCCCAGAATCTCGGAGATCAGAAAAAGCCATGCTCCGGTTTTATAAGTGGAGGTTCCAAATCGTTCTTCAAGAAAACTATATATGGAAATGATATTGCGTTTATAAAAAAGAGGTACCAACACCCATGCGATAACAAGATAACCCACAATAAATCCAAGGCACATCTGCAGGTAGGTGTAACCTTTTGTCACTACCATTCCCGGCACAGAGATAAATGTGAGTCCGGAAATGGGAGCGGTGACCATAGCCATAGCCACAATCGGCCATGGCATGTTACGGTTGCCTGTAAAATAAGTCTTGTTGGTGGCTCCACGTGAAGAAAGATGAGCCACCAAAAGCAACAGCATAAAATAAGCCCCGATTATCAGGGCAATAGTTATTGGCTGATTCATATTGCAAAATTAACTAAAATTCGCTACCTTTGCATCGCTTTTTGAAAAAAGGCGGTTTCAATGAGAGATGATCGAAGCTAAGCCCGTAGTGGTCGCCTTTTCGAAAAAAAGTCTTTATTAACTATTTAAACTCTCAACAAAATGTATCCATCACAAGAAGAAAAAGAAAAAATCTTCGAAACCTACGGTAGCGGCAAGACCGATACAGGTAGCCCGGAAAGCCAGATCGCGCTCTTTTCTTTCCGAATCAAACACCTCACCGAGCACATGAAGGAAAACCACAAGGACCATGCTACAGCACGCGCCTTGAAAATGCTCGTTGGTAAAAGACGTTCTTTGCTGGATTACCTCATTCGCAAGGATATTAACCGTTATCGTGCAATAATCGGTAAGAAAGAACTTGGTATCCGTAAATAAGGATGTAACAAGACAACTGAACACACGGCCACTCCTAAGGGGTGGCTTTTTTCTTATAGCAAAAATCTATGTAACTTTGCATTCGGAAATTATTATTTAAATGGAAAGCATTAGAAACATTGCGATTATAGCGCACGTTGACCACGGCAAGACCACTCTTGTGGACAAAATGCTACTTGCCGGGAACCTTTTTCGCGACAATCAAACCACAGGAGAGCTGATTTTGGATAACAACGATCTTGAACGTGAAAGAGGAATTACAATTCTTTCAAAAAATGTTTCAATCAATTATAAAGGCACTAAGATAAATATTATAGACACTCCGGGTCATGCCGACTTTGGGGGAGAGGTGGAACGTGTGCTTAATATGGCGGACGGTTGCCTTCTTCTTGTAGACGCTTTCGAGGGTCCGATGCCACAGACAAGATTTGTGCTCCAAAAGGCGATTCAGATGGGTCTAAAGCCCGTGGTGGTCATAAATAAAGTGGACAAACCTAACTGTCGTCCGGACGAGGTGAATGAAATGGTGTTTGATCTGATGTATAATCTCGGAGCCACGGAAGACCAGCTTGATTTCCCCACTATTTATGGCTCCGCCAAACAAAATTGGATGAGCCATGACTGGAAGGAACCGACTGATAACATTGCCCCCGTTTTAGACGAAATTATAGAACATATACCTGCTCCGGAAATTCTTGAAGGTGATCCTCAGATGCTTATCACTTCGCTTGACTATAGTAGTTATGTGGGACGTATTGCCATTGGAAGAGTCCACAGAGGAACTCTCAAGGAGGGTATGGAAGTGGCTCTCTGCAAGAAGGATGGCAGTGTAAGTAAACAGAAAATAAAGGAATTGCACACTTTCGAAGGTATGTCGCGTAAGAAAGTCAAGGAGGTCGGAAGTGGAGATATATGTGCAATTGTTGGTCTGGATAATTTTGAAATCGGAGATACTGTTTCCGATCTGTCAAATCCTGAACCTTTGCCCCGAATCGCCATTGATGAGCCAACAATGTCGATGACTTTCACGATCAATGATTCCCCATTCTTCGGCAAAGACGGTAAATATGTAACATCGCGCCATATAGCCGAGCGTCTTGAAAGAGAACTGGATAAGAATCTGGCCTTGAGAGTGGAAAAAGGTGACACCGAGGATAAATGGACAGTATTTGGTCGCGGTGTGCTCCATCTCTCTATTCTGATAGAGACAATGAGGCGTGAGGGTTATGAATTGCAGGTTGGCCAGCCGCAGGTGATTGTAAAGGAGATCGACGGGATGAAATGTGAACCGATCGAAACGCTCACAATCAATGTGCCCGAGGAATACAGCTCTAAGGTGGTTGATATGGTCACCCGTCGTAAGGGAGAAATTGTTTCAATGGACACTCGCAACGACCGTATTGACATCGAGTTTCATATCCCGTCAAGGGGAATAATCGGATTGCGTAATAATATTTTAACAGCCACAGCCGGTGAGGCTATCATGGCACATCGTTTCCTGGAATATCAACCCTGGAAGGGAGACATTGAGAGAAGAACCAACGGATCATTGATTGCCATGGAAGCAGGCACTGCTTATGCCTACGCTATTGATAAACTTCAGGATAGGGGACGTTTCTTCATATTCCCTCAAGAGGAGGTATATGCCGGACAGGTTGTGGGTGAAAATGCCAAAGAGGGTGATATTGTGGTAAATGTCACTAAGTCGAAGAAATTGACTAATATGAGAGCTTCCGGTGCTGACGACAAGGCCCGGATCGTCCCCCCGGTGGTATTCTCTCTCGAAGAGGCTCTGGAATATATCAAAGAAGATGAATATGTGGAGGTAACACCCTCACATATAAGACTGCGCAAAATCATTCTTGACGAAAACGAAAGAAAAAGAGCAAACCGTTAACCACCCCACATGGCTTTCCCTCTCTTCATAAATATCCGTGGCCGACTGATGGATCTGTCAGTCCCCAAAGTTATGGGTATTTTGAATGTAACTCCCGATAGTTTCTTTGATAAAAGTCGTACATTTGATGAAGGAAAGATTCGAGAGAGAGTAGTGGAAATGGTCAATCAGGGTGTTGACATTATAGATGTCGGAGGCTGTTCCACTCGTCCGGGTTATGAGGCTCCGTCTCCTGAAGAAGAGTGGAAAAGGGTAGAACTGGGTTGCAGACTTGTGAAAGAAATAACTCCTGAGATACCTTTAAGTGTCGACACTTTTCGTGCTGATGTAGCCGACATGGCAATTCGACATTTTCGGGTTGATATTATAAATGATGTATCCGGAGGAACTGACTCGCAAATGTGGAAAACTGTGGCAGCGAATAGAGTGGCTTATGTTTTAACTCATAATCGTCCTGACGGATGTATGGATTATGCTGACCCGGTAGCTGACGTGATTACGGAACTTGCAAAAAAAATCTCTGATCTTCATCGGCTCGGCTTAAATGATGTGATAATTGATCCGGGATTTGGTTTTGCCAAGTCTCTCGAACAGAATTTTCTGCTTTTGAAGGAGTTAGACGAGTTGTCTCGCATGGGTCTGCCCATTTTGATAGGAGTTTCAAGAAAATCTATGATTTATAAGACATTGAATGTCTCCCCTTCTGAAGCTCTGACGGGTAGTATCGCATTACAAGCTTTCGCTCTTATGAAAGGTGCTGATATTCTTAGAGTGCACGATGTGAAACCGGCTGTAGAGACAGTCAAACTATTCGAAAACTTATATGATTAGTTTCGGACTCAAGGATGTAATCGATATACTAATTATCGCCGTAATGCTTTTCTATATCTACAAGATGATGAAGAGTAGCGGCACTTTGAGTCTTTTTTACGGGGTGCTGATCTTTTTTGTGCTATGGGTGCTGGCCTCGGAAATTTTTGATATGCGACTCACCGGATCCATACTCGACAAGTTTATGGGTATCGGTCTTATTGTACTGGTCGTGATCTTCCAAGACCAGATAAAGCGTTTCCTTATAGATATAGGTTCCCATGGCCGCATGAGATATTTTCGTCGCCTTTTCAGGCATGATGCTTCCATTGAGTCACGTCGCAAGGATATCACGGCTGTCGTCTATGCTTGTATGAGTATGAGCCGTACAAAGACGGGAGCGTTGATAGTTTTTCAGCGAAAGGTGCCTCTCACGAGTTATGAAGACACGGGGGATGTTATCGATGCGGATCTGAATGTGAGGCTTATAGAGAATATCTTTTTCAAGAATTCACCGCTCCATGATGGGGCAATGATTATTGCTGATGGAAAGATAAAGTCGGTGGGATGTATTCTTCCGGTGAGTCATGACATGGACTTACCCAAAGATTTAGGTCTTCGCCATCGAGCTGCCTTGGGAATGAGTCAGGCAACAGACGCCGTTTGTGTGGTGGTGAGTGAAGAAACAGGTAATATTTCCGTGGCTATAGAAGGGAAGTTTAAAATCAAACTCTCAGCCCAGGATCTGGATCACATTCTTTCAGAATCCTTATAAGACATTATTTTAGAAAGGCTTGCGATATTTGTCGTCTCCGGTTTCTCCACTTACTTCTTCCATTATTGAAAGGTAAGATGCAAAACGGGTAGGAGAAATCTCGCCATCAACTACAGCCTTTTCTACTGCACAACCGGGTTCCCCCAAATGACGGCAATCGCCATATTTACATTCACCTGATTTCTTAAAGATTTCCGGAAAATAGTGCCCAACCTCCTCTTTGTGGAATTCAATCATCCCGAACCCTTTCACTCCTGGGATATCTATCAATTCTCCTCCTTCCGGCAGGGGGATCATCTCTGAAAAGGTTGTGGTGTGAGTGCCTGTGTGGTGAAGGTCAGAAACATCTCCGGTGCGTAGATTTATACCCGGTATCAAAGCATTTATTAGAGAGGATTTTCCCACTCCACTGTTGCCGGCAAAAAGACTAATCTTATTTTTTAAAAGAGTTTTTAGTTCTTCGATGCCAATCCCGTTGTAAGCTGAAGAGAAATAGACCGGATAACCTATTCCTTCATACAATTGTTTCATTTCCAGGGCGTATCCTTGAATTTCGGGAGTCCAAAGGTCACATTTGTTAAGAAGAATAATGGCAGGGACAGAATAGGCTTCAGATGTGGCCAAAAATCTATCTATGAAAGTAGTGGGAGTCTCCGGATTAAAAATCGAGGCCACGAGTATAGCCTGGTCTATGTTAGCGGCAAGGATATGGCTCTCTTTGGATAGATTGGAAGCCCGACGTATGATATAGTTTTTACGGGGCTCAATTTCCTTGATATAATAGGCATCATCGCTGGCATGGGAAATCTTCACCAAATCTCCAACAGCAACCGGATTAGTTGTCCGTATTCCTTTGATGCGGAAATTCCCCTTTATCCTGCAAGGAAATTCCTCTCCTTGGTTTGTCTTGACCACATAGGAACTCCCGGTATTACGGATGACGCGGCCGGATATCATTTCTGTTTTATTCTTCTCCACTTCTAAAACCTTCTGATAAATGAGAAAATAGTGTCGTAAGCAACATCTCTCACCGCCTTGCGACTGAGTATCAAGTCGTGAATTCCGCTGTCGATTGCACAAACTTCTCGCTCGTTTCCAAGTTTCACACCCCGTTCCTGCAACATAAATGGATTAAGCACAGCGTCTCCGGTTTGGAATTCCGGGGTGTAGTTGCATCCGTCGATCTTACGACTACTATGCATCACAAGAATCGGTAACATTATGTTTTCCCGATTCTTCATCAGCTGTTTTTGTGCCGACTGTATAGCATTAACCCAAGAACTTGTGACGGGAGGGGAATATATCATTTTCCAATCGGTGTTATATTCCCATTCCCCGTAATATTCTTTAAGAAGACTATAGGCATAACCGTCGCATTTGGATTGCTTAATCTTACTGTTTTTACAAATCTTTCCCCAGAAACTTACAATTGGAATGGCTACATTTCTCATAAACGGGCTGAAATTCCATGCCAGGAAAGGACTGTCGGTTACGATACGGTCAACAGGTGTGTCAAGCCCTTTTACAGCACCGTAAAGGGCTACCGTCAGACCCCCTGTAGAATGACCGGAAAGAGTGATGTCAATATTACCGTCTTTCACTATCTGACTCAAAGCGGAATCAATATCCTCGAAATATTCCTCCTGTTTCCTGATATTGAATGGATATTGCCAAGGCTCGCGGCTCCGTCCATAGCGACGTAGATCCACTGCATAGAAATTAAATCCGGAGTCAACGAATCGCTGCCCCATTTCGCTTTGGAAAAAATAGTCATTGAAACCATGAATATATAGATATGCCTTCCGAGAACCATGGGGATTAAGTTTCCTTACAATCGTAGAACGGCAAGGTCCGTCGAATGCCTCACCTTGGTTTACATAGCGGGCTTCATATCCCTCTAGAATATCGGCATGCCATGTGGTGTCAGTGGTGGGAGTTTTTGGTCCCCGGTATTTTACATTTACATCCCATGCATTGCAAAAAATACATGCCATCAAGAGAAAAAACAATATCGGCAGTTTCCTCATAAGTTTCTTATCTCCGGTAATAATTTTGGTATCCCCCAATTCCTCCAATGCAAATTTAAGACAACCGAAGTCATAAAACAAAAATACTCTGACAAAACTTTTGTAGAGATAAAAAAAAGCATTAACTTCGCAGTATTAAAAGGAGCGATGCTCGAGTGGCTGAAGAGGCACGCCTGGAAAGCTTCTCTCTTTGGTTACAACCCATAAGAAATAGCCGACAGACCAAGGCACAAGTAACACGTTAATAATCATTGATTTATTAGCGTGATTTATTTTCAAAAGTCGGCGCCAAGAGTCTTAAAAAAAAGACTTTCAATGCCGAAACTTGACGGAGTTTGCCGAAGTTTACAGAACTTTACTTGCGCACCACTTGCGCAAGTTGCGCAAGCGAAGGTTAGCATAGGCAGAAAGTGAAAAATTTTTAAGCCTATGGCAACAACAAAATTTTATCTCGACACGCGTCGAAAGAATGAAGCCTCCCATGTG
>JAFLTR010000022.1 GCA_022509205.1 Muribaculaceae bacterium
CCTCCAACCCATACTCCGGTTACCAGCTCCGGTGTGAAACCCATAAACCATGAATCGGAGTTGGAGTTGGTGGTGCCGGTTTTACCACCCATCTGGGCCGTTATCCCGTAGCGGCTCCGCAGGCTCGCTGCAGTGCCACCATCGACTACATTCATCAGTATAGACAGTATTTTATAGTATGCATCTTCGCCGGTCACTTCCGTGCGGTGGGGTGTGGCCGAATATATTATGTTGCCCTGATTGTCTTCGATTCGGGTGACAAATATCGGATCTACCCGCAGTCCCTTGTTTGCGAATGCAGTATAACCGCCCACCATCTCCTTCACCGGGACATCTACTGTTCCCAAAGCCAATGGTAGCGTTTCATCTATATGTCCGGTCACTCCGAACATCCTCATCTTGTTGGCCAGTGACTTTGCTCCCAATTCGTAAACCAGACGGGCCGAGATCCAATTGTTGGAATTGGTCAATGCCCAGCGGAGATCCACCATCTCCCCGATTCTGGCACTTCCGGAATTTCGAGGTGACCAGTTGCCGAATGTAGGCTGGGAATTCAGGAACATGGAACAGGGAGTAAAATCTTGTTCCATTGCAAGTGTATAAAGGAATGGCTTGGCAGTTGACCCGATCTGACGACGTCCTCTCGACACCATATCATATTGGAAATATGAATAATCCGGTCCACCTACGTATGCTTTTACATAGCCTGTAGAGGGATCCATGCTCATCATTCCGGTGCGCAGAATCGATTTCATATAGAGCAATGAATCGTAGGGTGTCATGGTCACTGTCTTGCTACCGGGTTTGAAGCTACCGTTCTCCTCTTCGTAAGCAAAAATATCCATCTGATATGGTTCCCGGAAAGAGGCTTTGATTTCCTCTTCACTGTAGCCGCCTTTTTTCAACACGCGCCAGCGCTCTGTCTGTTTCATGGCGTTTTCGATGAGGTTCATCACTCCGGATCGAGATAGCTCGGCGCCGTTGGTGGTGTAGGGACCGGTCACCTGTCCCTCTTTCTCTTTAAAGAATGCCGGCTGGAGAGTCCCGCCAAGATGTTTGTAGACTGCTTCCTCGGCATGTTTCTGCATGCGGGTGTCGATGGTGGTGTAGATCTTCAGCCCGTCGGTGTAGATATCATAGTATGATCCGTCGGGTTTCGGATTCTTGATGATCCAACCGTATAGAGGATTGTCGGCCCATTGTATGGAATCGGTGTTATATTGCCCGAGCGCCAGTGTATATCCAAGCTTGCTCTTATATTTTGAAGGATCGGGTTTCACCGGAGGCTGCGCCGAAAACATCATCCTCAACTCTTCACGAAGATAAGGGGCTATGCCCAGTTTGTGGTCAACCCTATGGTAGTCGAGCACCAAAGGCAATTCTTTAAGCGAGTCAGCTTCCTCTCGTGTGATTTTATTGGCTTTGGCCATCTGTTCCAGCACGACATTCCTGCGGTCGCGGGTACGCTCCGGATGACGGAGGGGGTTAAACAGACTGGGATTCTTAAGCATTCCCACGAGCATCGCCGCCTCCTCAATCTTGAGGTCGGATGGTTCCTTGTTGAAATAGACATTCGCCGCGGTCTTGATACCCACTGCATTGTTAAGGAAATCGAAGCGGTTAAGATACATGTTGATGATCTCCTCTTTTGTGTAGAATCGCTCCAGTTTAATTGATATCATCCATTCGATAGGCTTCTGGAGGGCACGCTTGAAGAGATTGGAGGAAGGCTGGGAATAAAGCTGTTTTGCAAGCTGTTGAGTTATCGTTGAACCACCGCCTGATGATTTATCGCCAAGAAGAAGAGTCTTTACACCGGTTCTGCCCAGAGCGATGAAGTCTATACCGGAATGGTCACGGAAGCGTTCATCCTCGGTGGCTATCAGGGCGTCAACCACATGGGGTGATACCGACTCATAATCAGAGTTGACACGGTTGCCCGAACCGGAAAAATAACGCCCCATTTCAGTGGATCCGTCAGAGGCTATCAAGACGGAGGCAAGCCGGTCATGAGGATCTTCAAGTTCCTCGATAGGAGGCATATAGCCGATTACTCCGTTGTAAACAAGCAAAAAAAGTATTGCGGCCACGACTCCTATAGAAACAAAGGCACCCCAAAGCCATATTACTATAGTTTTGTTGCGCCGAGATTTTTTATCTTGAATTCCGGGATTATTGTCCCGGTTTTGATTTCTGAAACTTAAATTCATTTTGAATAAATAATTTCCTACCCGCAAGATAGGGGCGACAATCGGTTATGAATATATAGATGCTTTGCCTCTTATCTGCGACAGTTGAATTATAGAGTGTAAAATTACAAAAATCAATCCAAAATATCCTCTTTTTATAGAAAACAGTCAAAATCTCAGGGTGACCTTAAAAGTTTTTAACTATTTAATCTCTCAATCTTAACACATAAACAGTTTCTAATACCTCCCGGCTCTCTTTCCTTGTGGAAAAAATGAAGCAAAACTTAGGAGAGTGTGCCAAAAATCGAAAATTTGACACACCCTCCGGAAATCTCTAATAACTCAAAATAACTAAAACTAAACGGATAAGAGAATTATATTCCTTTATCACGATGCAAAATTACCTTCAGTTTTAGTCCGAGGCAATCCCTTAAAACAGGTATTTATAAAAGCAGGAAATATATATATAAATGATGACATATCTCTTGCCATCGTTATTTATTCTTATCCTTTTTTACAGAAAAACCGAACTTCCCGATCATATCTCCAATATCATAATAATGGCCGTGGAGATAAGCTATCAATCCGGCTTTCTCGAGGTCGAATTTACCCGCCTCATCTATCAATCCGGAATCTACCCTGACATTCAGCACTTCTGAAATGAACATATCGTGAGTGCCAAGCTTTATAATTTCCTTGACCCTACATTCAATGCTCAATGGAGACTCAAGAATAGTTGGAGAGCTAACCTTTTCACCGGGAATAGGGGTCAACCCGGTTTTTTCCCATTTATTATACTCACGACCCGATCTTACTCCCACCCAATCGGTAGCAAAAGCCATATCACGTGTGGTAAGATTTATAGTGAACTCCATGTTTTCCACTATGAGGGGATAGGAGGCCCTTTCGGGACGAACGGATATAAAGCACATAGCCGGATCGGAACAGATTGTTCCGGTCCAGGCTATGGTCAGCATATTCCAATTTTCAGGCTTATTCCCGCAACTGACGATTACCGCCGGGAGGGGATATATCTGGGTGCCGGGGCGCCACGAGATCTTCGACATTATACTCCGAGATCTTTTAAGACTCTCTTGATCTTGTCTTCAGCCTTCTCTACGGTTTCCTCATACGTGTCTTTTGAAGGCATCTCCTCGCGAACCTCCACATAGAATTTGATCTTCGGTTCCGTGCCGGAAGGACGCACGGAAACCTTGTCGCCGGCTTCAGTGAAGAACTGGAGAACATTTGAAGTGGTCGGGAAATTCATCTTAGTCACCTCTCCTGTCTTAAGGTTGCGGCAATTAAGATCGGCATAATCCTTGATGATTACAACCTCGCTGCCGGCCAAAGATTTCGGAGGATTATTCCTGAAATTCTTCATCATTTCCACAATCTCATCAGCTCCTGTCTTACCCGGACGAACCACGCTTACACCTTTTTCACGTGAGAACCCGTATTCGTTATAAATGTCGATGAGCAGATCGTAGAGGGTGAGGTTTCTGTCGGCAGCCCAAGCTGCAATTTCACACATAAGTGTGATAGAGGAAACAGCATCCTTGTCTCTTACGAATGTTTCAGGCAGGAATCCGTAGCTCTCTTCACCTCCACCAAGATATCTGCCTTCGGTTTCCATATTTCTCATCACGTCAGCAATCCATTTGAATCCTGTGAAACAATCGAAACATTTCACCTGGTTGGCCTCGGCAATTCTCTTGATTGTCTCTGTGGTTACAATTGTCTTAACGCAATATTCACGGCCTGTGAGTTTGCCAAGTTCGCGGTTGCGGGTGATCAGATAGTAAAGGAAGATCATCACGATCTGGTTGCCGTTGACAAGCTGATAATTTCCCTTGCTGTCTCTTACAACGAGACCGATACGGTCGGAGTCCGGGTCGGAAGCCAGAACGAGGCTCGCTCCGGTTTCCTTTGCTTTTGCAATACCCATAGTCATGGCCTCGGAATTTTCCGGATTGGGAGAGTCTACTGTCGGGAAGTTACCGCTCCTTACATCCTGTTCGGGCACGTGGATAACATTTTCGAAACCCCATTTTTTAAGAGAGTCGAAGATAAGCATAACGCCGGTGCCATGGATCGGAGTGTAGACAATCTTCATGTCATGGTGGCGCTTGATAGATTCCGGAGACAGGCTCAAAGTCTTGATATCGTCAAGATACATAGTGTCTACATCCTTGCCGATGATCTGAATGAGATCTTTATTGGGAGTGAATTTTATCTGATCTACAGAAGTGATGGCATTCACATATTCGATTGTGGCCACATCATGGGGAGCAATCATCTGAGCACCGTCGCTCCAATAAGCCTTGTAGCCGTTATATTCCTTCGGGTTGTGGCTTGCAGTCACCATCACACCACTGTTGGTGCCAAGTTTACGGATAGCGTAAGACACTTCAGGCACCGGACGGCAGTCCTCAAAGAGATAAACCTTTATACCGTTGGCAGAGAAGATGTCGGCAGCCAGCTCGGCAAATTTGCGAGAGTTATTTCTAACATCGTGACCTATAACGACAGAAATCTGAGGTTCATCCTTAAATACCTCGTTAAGATAATTTGCAAGACCCTGGGTTGCAGCACCCACTGTGTAGATATTCATTCGGTTGCTACCGGCTCCCATTATTCCGCGCAGACCACCTGTGCCGAATTCAAGGTCTTTGTAGAAAGCATCGATCAGCGCCGAAGGATCTTCATCATCAAGCATCGCTTGAACTGCCTTGCGAGTTTCTTCATCGTATTGTGGCGAGAGCCATTTCTCCGCTTTCGCCTTCACTTCTTTTAAAAGGTCGTCTTTTCCCATATTTGTTTTTATATAAGTTTAATTGATTGCTTATAGCAGTAAGCAAAACTAATAAAAAATCGTGATTAAAAAAATAAATTATGTTAATCCATACAGCGGTATAGGGTGAAAAATTGTAATTTTGTGTTCCATAACATAAGAATCATGAAACATCGAAATAAATTTCTTCTTTTCTTCACGGGTCTGCTGATCTGTTTTCTTACATTAGGCATAACTGAGAACTATGCCGCCACTCCTGCCAAAAAGGCGAATACGACGGCTGCCAAGAAAAAAACCACAACTGCCAAGAAGAAGACATCTACATCTTCATCAAAGAAAACCGGTTCGGGCACTTCCTCGAAGCGAAAGACCTCTACGAAACGAACCACAACCAGAAAAAAAACCACAACTAAAAAAACAACCAAAAAGCCGGAACAAAAGAAGCCTGAGGAGACTCCGCATAACGATGCTCTGACAATGACAGTGAACGACGGAGTGCTTGCATGGATGCCCGATGCACTTAATCCGGGAGGATTAAGGATTAACTGGGTGAGAACCGACAGAGGGTCAAGATCGGCAAAGATTTTCCTCAACGAGAATTTCACATATCTTCCGGTGACTAAAGATCTTATAAAGGAATTAACCGAAGCAACCCAAAGGACTCTGCCTGATTCCATATCGGATTACAGGCTTTCACTGATGGTGGGTGACAAACCACTCTCTTATTTCATTACCACTATCGATAAACTTCCGGAAGAAGCCCGTAAGAACCCTCCTTTTGTGGTGGAGGCCCTTCCTTTGGCCAAGGCAAAGCATGGAATGGAGGGAGATCTTGTGGCATTGTGGGCGAGCCATGGCCGATATTTCAAGCCCGGTTCGAGCCAATGGTACTGGCAGAGACCTCAGTTGTTTCAGGTGACGGAAGACACCCACACGATGAGTTATGTGCTTCCTTACGTCGTGCCGATGATTGAAAACGCAGGGGGATATGTATTCCTGCCAAGAGAGAGGAATATCAACCGCAATGAGGTGATTGTTGACAACGATACAAATGATGAGGGGCAGATTTTCTCACAACCGTATTATAAAGAAAAAACCGGGAAGGAACGTTGGGAGACCGGCGAATTCGAAGGTTTCATCTATGACCTGCCTGATTTCCGGGACACCGAGAATCCGTTTGAAAACGGCACTTACCGCCAGACAACTACCATTACATCGGGAAAGGAATCACTGGCTGCCTGGTATGCGGATATACCGGAAGACGGAGAGTATGCGGTATATGTCAGTTACAAGACTCTGCCTAATTCCACTGAGGATGCACACTATGTGGTCAACTATTCGGGAGGTAGCAAAGAATACCGGGTAAACCAGACAATGGGAGGTGGCACCTGGACATATCTTGGCACATTCCCGATGGAAGCAGGATATTCTGATGAAGAACCGGTGGTGGTTCTGTCTAATAAATCGGAGAAGGCAGGAAGAATAGTGACTGCAGATGCAGTGAAAATCGGTGGGGGAATGGGAAATATTGCAAGAAGCGACAGCCGGACCGATATTTTCATTGATCCGTCGACGCCTCTGGAAAACGATGTGGAATATCTCTCAGGTATAGAGGATGACGGTTCTGAGGAGAATGAAGAGGCTATAGAGGAATTCAATGAAAAACTGGAAGCGGCAAAGAAGGCTGCCGGCAATGGCTATAAACCATATTTTTCCACATCAGGCCTTCCTCGCTATCTCGAGGGAGCAAGATACTGGCTCCATTGGGCAGGTTTCCCGGAATATGTCTATTCCCCCTTTCACGGCACTGACGACTATAAGGACGATTACACTTCCAGAGGCCATTGGGTGAATTATCTTGCCGGAGGTTCAAGGGTCCTTCCCGACAAGGAGGGTCTCAATATCCCCATAGACGTTGTGATGGCTTTACATTCCGATGCCGGAAAGAAAGCAGACGATTCTTTTATCGGCACATTAGGAATTTACTTCACCAACAACGGTGCATATTATAACGACGGTACCCCCCGCACCAATTCGAGGGCTCTTACAGACATGCTCTTGCGTCAGATCACTATGGATATCCGGCAGACCTGGGAACCCAACTGGACACGAAGGGCGATGTGGGACAAGACTTATGTGGAGGCACGTTTGCCGGAAGTGCCCACTTCTTTGGTGGAATTCATGAGCCATCAAAATTATGCAGATATGAAATATGCCCTTGACCCGGCTTTCCGTTTCACCGTGAGCCGATCGATCTATAAGGCCATAGGAAGATTCATAGCGGAAAGGAAAGACCGTAAGTTTGTGGTACAGCCACTCCCGGTAAAAGATTTTGCCATAACACGGGTAAAAAAAGGCACTTATAAACTTGACTGGCAAATGACCGTAGATAAACTTGAACCCACTGCTGACCCTGAAAAATATATCATCATGGAGCGGACAGACGATGAACTGGGATTCCACAAGATAGGGGAGACAAAAGGGAAAAGTTTCACGGTGAAAGTAAATGACAACAAGATACATTCATTCCGGATTATCGCGGCAAACGACGGGGGCTTATCTTTCCCTTCAGAGACACTTGCGTTAAGAGAGGGAGGCGACAAACCGGTGTTGATAATAAACGGCTTTACTCGCGTTGGAGCTCCGGCAAGCGCAAGCTATGGCGATGAGGCCGGATTTTATGCCGTGAATGATTTCGGTGTTCCTCATATAAGGGATATATCTTTTATCGGCTATCAGACTGAATTCAGGAGGAGCGCAGGAGAAAGTTTCGGGAAAAGTAACGGCGATTATGCCTCACAGGTTATAGCGGGCAACACATTTGATTTCCCATATATACATGGAAAATCTATCGAAGGTGCCGGAAAGGGTTTTGTGTCTGTAAGTGTTGGTGCAGTAGAAAATGGCAATATTGACCTAAAAGATTTCTCTACAGTTGACCTTATTCTTGGGAAACAGAAAACCTCCACTACAGGATTCGGCAGTTCAGGACTGAAATATTCCGCTTTCCCGGAGAAATTACAACAACAATTAAAGGCCTTCGTGAATGGGGGTGGCGATTTGCTTGTGTCAGGTGCTTACATAGCCAGCGACCTTTTTGATGAACGTTCATCTTCCGGGAGCCGAAACTTTGCGAAAGAAGTTTTGGGAATAGAAAAAAATGAGGGCCCGAGAAGCGAGACGGGAATTATCACCTCTGCAACAAGCTCATTTAAAGTAAAGAATATCTCATATTGCAACACATTGAATGATAAGCAATACATTGTGGAAAATCCCGATATCCTTTCGCCATCCGGAAATGCAGTCGTGGCTTACAGATACAGTGACACCGGGCTCCCGGCAGCTGTATATTGTAAGAAGGGGGGTAGCAATATTATGGTCTGCACGATACCATTGGAAACGATGGAAGCTGAACATAGGGATGCCATGGTGAAAGAATTCCTGAACAAATGAATTTGTTGGAATCAGCCAGAATTAGAAAAAAGATAAAATGAAGATTATTCGATTCAAAGATATATCCGGTCTTCGTGATGACATACTTAACGGAGGATTGGAACAATTTGTAGTCATCAATCTTGATGACAGGACGTATTCCCTGGATGATAATTATTTTCAACGGATGGAAGAAGTGGCCTCGGATGCAGATTCTTCAATCACTTATTGCCATTACAGAGAACACTCTGAGGGAAAAATCACATTACACCCGGTGATCGATTATCAATTCGGGTCAGTGAGGGATGATTTTGATTTCGGTCCTTTGGTAATGCTGAATGTGGCCGATGCGTTGGCAGCCACTGAAGAGATGTTGAATACCGGCACGGAATGGATCGACGGAGGATGGTATGAGCTGCGCTTAAGGATGTCGGTGGGCAGAACAATAGCTGCGGTGCCAGAATATCTTTATACCGTCAATAAGACAGATTTCAGGAAGAGCGGAGAAAAACAGCATGACTATGTTAATCCCCGCAACCTCGTGTACCAAGGACACATGGAGAGGATTTTTACCGATTTTCTGATTGCTACAGGAGGGCTGGTTACACCACAGGAAATCGATTCTAAGGAAGATGACAATTTTCCGGTGACAGCATCGGTAATTATCCCGGTTAGAAACAGAGTCAAGACTATAGGAGAAGCTGTTAAGTCGGCTTTGTCTCAAACCTTTAAAGAACCATTCAATGTAATAGTGGTTGACAACGACAGCACGGATGGTACTCGAGAACTACTCGAGAGTATAGAAGATCCACGATTGATATTGATAAAAGTTTCGTCTGAAGAACATTTAGGAATAGGAGGATGCTGGAACAAGGCCATTCTATCATCTTCTTGTGGCAAGTATGCCGTGCAATTGGATTCAGATGATATTTATTCCGATAGCCGTACACTCGACAAGATAGTTGAAAAATTCCGGGAAGAGAATTGCGGTATGGTAGTTGGATCTTATATCCTTACTGATTTTCAACTTAAAGAAATTCCTCCGGGTCTTATCGACCATAAGGAATGGACAGATCTGAATGGAGCCAACAATGCTTTGAGAGTTAACGGCTTCGGAGCGCCCAGAGCTTTTTATACCCCATTGGTGAGGAACGTTCTTTTCCCGAATGTCAGTTATGGTGAAGATTATGCCATGGCTTTACGTATAAGCCGGGATTATAAAGTGGGAAGAATTTTTGAACCTATTTATTTTTGCCGTAGGTGGGAAGGAAACAGTGATGCCGATCTTTCCATAGAGAAAACGAATGAGCATAACGAATATAAGGATTTCATTCGCTCTGTTGAATTGATTGCCAGGATACGTGCAAATATGAATGAGGCATGACACGCGAAGAGCTTTTTGAGTTTTTTGACGAGCAACTACAGATCTGGCCCTTGGCGAGAGAAAATTATAATGCCTTAAGGACTGTGAAGAAGCGTAAATTCCGAGCAGAAGAACTAACGGGATATGTGCAGTATAATCCGGCGCGAGCAGTTTCATCTCTTGCAAAATTAGATTCGGTGTCACTAAAAGAACGGAAATGTTTTCTATGCGATAAAAATCGACCGGAAGAACAGAAAAGCATAGACCTTTTGAATGGCAGGTTTAAGCTTCTTGTGAATCCATATCCCATATTGCCTTATCATTTCACCATTGCATCCAATGATCATACCGATCAGAAATTCAATGGAACCACAGGAAAGGTTCTGGCAGAAGAATTGCCCGGGATGGCTGTTTTTTTTAACGGTGCCGGGGCAGGGGCAAGTGCTCCGGATCATCTCCACTTTCAAGCTGTTCCAATGGAATCTGTGCCTTTGATATGCAGTTTGGTTAATAATCCGGAATTGAAACTTCCTTATAATATAGTGAAAGATCCTGAAGATCTGAATAACGATAACAATCCGGTGAATGGATTTTTTTGGAAAAGGGACAACGACTCGAGAATGAATTTTGCAGGTATAAGACGGAAGAAACATCGGCCGGAAATGTTTTATATGGAACCGCCGGAACGAAGGGCGGTGAGTCCCGGTGCTCTGGATCTTGCCGGAATTGTTGTCATTCCTTTTGAAGAGGATTTTGAAAAAATTTCGGATGAGGAGATAGAGAAGATTTATAAGGAGGTATGCTATTGAAGGGATTGAGATGAGACAGAAAGAAAGGAGTCCATGGTGGTGGGTGCCCTCTCTATATGTGGCGGAGGGTTTGCCCTATTTTGCAGTCAATACTTTGACAGTCATAATGTACACCAATATGGGAGTCAGCCTTTCGGATATGGCCTTTTTCACAGGATGGCTTTATTTGCCGTGGGTGATCAAACCCTTCTGGAGCCCTTTCGTGGATCTTTTCAAGACAAAAAGATGGTGGATTATAGCCATGCAATTTTTGATGGCTCTCGGTTTGGCAGGAGTTGCCTTTTTTCTCCCGGGTAAGTCATTTTTCACAATAACTTTGATTTTTTTCTGGCTGATAGCTTTTTTTTCAGCAACCCACGACATTTCTGCCGACGGTCTCTATCTGATTGGTCTGGACTCCCATCAGCAGGCAGCCTTTGTGGGTGTTCGGTCAACGTTTTATCGCGTAGCGAGTATCGCAGGTCAGGGAGGCCTGGTGCTTTTAGCGGGATATCTGGAGACTACGCTGGGAGATATTCCGGTGGCCTGGTCATACGTGTTCGGAATTTTATCATTATTCTTTTTCCTGGTGGCCATCTATCATTTCCGGACACTGCCTCAGATATCTTCCGACCGGCATATCACCGGAGTGAACCGCAATTCTGTCATTAGGGATTTTTTCAAGACGTTTGTGACATTCTTCCGTAAGAAGAATATAGGAGTGGCGTTGGCATTCATGCTGCTTTACAGGTTTCCGGAGGCATTGTGTATAAAGTTAGTCCAACCGTTTCTACTTGCTGCAAGGGATGCCGGAGGACTGGGTCTGACTACTTCTCAAGCAGGACTTGTAAATGGCACTATCGGGGTAGTAGGCCTGTTGCTTGGAGGTATTGTGGGAGGAGTGGCAATCGCCGGAGGGGGATTGAAAAAATTACTTTTCCCGATGGCAGCTTCCCTGACTCTGCCATGTGTGTTTTATTGTTTCCTGGCGATGTGGCAACCCACTGATTTCTTTATTATTTCGGGAGCCGTTTTCATAGAACAATTTGGCTATGGGTTCGGTTTCTCTGCCTTTATGCTTTATCTATTATATTTTAGCAGGGGAGAGGCAGCCACTTCCCATTACGCTTTTTGCACTGCCTTTATGGCAATTGGAATGATGGTGCCGGGTATGTTGGCGGGATGGATATATGATTATTTTGCCAGGTTTGAATTCTTTGCGTCAGGATTCCATCAAGGATTCCTGAATTTCTTCTGGTTAGTGTTGGTTTCATCGACACTCACTTTCCTTGTCTGTTCTCTGGTGAAGATAGATCCGGAATTCGGAAGGAAAAAAGGTGCTTCTGAAGGTCTGGATGCGGTGGATGTCAATATAGATCATCAAGATGCTCGAGAATCTCTGCAGGGTGACTGACGATGTAATCAGCATTTGCTCTTCGTAATTCACCGACCGAACGGAAACCCCAGGAGACACCAATAGACTCCACACAGGCCCTCTTTGCACATTCGATATCCACTCCGGAATCACCTATATACATCACCTCCCGTTTACTTACGGGATGTTTCTCAAGAATTGAAAATAAGATTGAAGGATCCGGTTTCCTGTTCCTGCCCTCCCTTTGTCCCTCCACCGCCACAAACTTGAAATCAGGGAAGCATCCGGCAATAATTTTTTCGGTTGCCTCCTGATATTTGTTAGATGCAACGGCCAGTGCCACATCTTTCTCCCCAAGTTTTGTCAGAAGCTCATTAATTCCCGGATAAGGTTTGGTGGAATCCAGACAATGCTCATTATAGTAACTCTTGAAATGCTCGAGCAAAATATCAATAGTCTCTTCATCGGCATCCTGCTGTGCCTTTTTCATCAGGTTTCTCACTCCGTTGCCCACCATATAAGCGTATGCCTGGATAGGATGTGGAGCGAATCCCAAAGTTTCGAGAGCATAATTACATGCTTTCCCGAGATCTGTGATAGTATTTAATAATGTGCCGTCTAAATCAAATATTGCTAATCTTTTCATTTTTTATCTTTATCATTTTTCACTTAAAGAACGAGAAAGGGGATCAGAAAGGATATCCGATGGAAAAATGGAATGATGAGTCACGATGCCACCGAGGATGGATCAAAGGCCATGCCACTTGCCCCATAGCCGGATTATGGGCTTTCATTCCCATATCAAATCTGAGGAGGAAATATGAGAAATCGAACCGAAGACCCAGTCCGTAGGAAGCTGCAAGCTGCTTATAGAATTCATTGAATTTGAAGAGGCCTCCGGGTTGGTTGGGATAGTTTCGGATTGTCCAGATATTTCCAGCATCAATGAATGCCGCCAGTTCAATAACCCAGAAGAGTTTGGTGCGCATCTCCGCACTCATGATAAGCCTGATGTCACCGCATTGGTTAATAAAGTCGCTCACGGAATTAGTCCCCGGGAAGCTCCCCGGTCCCAGAGTCCTCACATCCCAACCTCTCACTCCATTAGCACCACCCCCGTAGAATCTTTTCTCAAATGGGAGTATAGTGGAATTTCCATAGGGAAATCCTATACCGAATCCCGCATGAAGAGCAAGTGAGTTACGGTTGTCAAATATATGGAGGAAAGCATAGTCGCCGTTAAATTTAATATATTGAGAATAGTAGATTCCGAAAAGTTTATAAGGATCCGAGCTGACATGACTTCTGGGACGAAATAGCATATTGAGAAGATATAGGATGTTGCCGGCTGTCTCCACATTTGCCCTGACTGTGTAAATATTTCTTTGCATCTCTACGTCCCAGGGTCTTTCTTCCCTCTTATTTGAGTGATAAAAAGTGAATCCCATGCGCATGATGAAGTGATCCTCATAACTATATTTAAGCAGAGGGTTGTCAGGAGCGATGTTATTAATAAAGTCGATCGTGCTCTCAGGTAGGTAAACATAATTTATATCTATTGGAGTGAAAAGATATACGTTTTTGTTACGTCTGCTCACCCATCGATATGACCATCCGGCTGTAGATATTATGCGGGTATACTCGGGTCGTTCCTGATATGACATACTGAAATTAAGCTCAGAAGTGGCATTGACTTTCCTTTTAAAACTCTCTTTCAGGAAAGGAGCTTTAAATTTAGGAAAAGTGAGACCGAGATCAAGGGAATACTCCATGTATCTGTCGTGAATAAGGCCCTCGAGATCCCCGCTGAGAGACTCATAAGCTCCCCGGAATTTAGTAGATAAAGTTTCAGAACCCTTCCCCACATTACGGTGGGTATAGGTCACGGCTGCAGCCACTCCCAGGTCGCCTTCAGAATTAGTGCCTTCCAATTCAAAGGAAACAGTCTGGCTTTTTCCGGGAGTCAGAAGGATATATGCGTCAAGCAAGTTTCTTCCATCTTCCTCTCCAACGGGCACAAAAGCTATATTAATAAATTTCAGGATTCCAAGCCGGGAAAGAGAACTGTAGGTGCGGTCTACACTGAGTTGATTGTAGGGCTGTCCCGAAATCATAAAGCAGTTTTCATATAACACTGAAGGACGAAGATAGGATTTTCCGTTGCTGAAAATCTCGATGTCACGATAATCTTGCCTTGAAGCTGTTTCGACAATTTCTTGTGCCGACAATCCCAAGGTCGGATCGTAATCCGTGATATACCTTATAGAATTGATGTAATATTTTTCATGGGTCAGAATACTGCCGTTTTGCCTGGTATACGGAGGATTTATCTTTAGAGTAAGATCTACAAGATTACTCCCGGCAGTTGTGTCGGCGTTGAAGGTGACGAATTCCTTGCTGAAACCGTAGTAACCATTGTTTTTTATGTGATTTGCTATGGTTTCTCTCTCTGTTTCGAGAAGATTCCTGTCTAAGGGTATGCCGGGTTTTACCACAAAATGTACAGAATCATCCATCACGAGTTTGCGGAAAGTAGAATCCGGGAATTCGTAATCCACTTTGTCAATCATGTATCTTACTCCCGGAGTGACATGGTAGTTGACGGTGATTTTCCTTTTTTTGTCATGTTTTACCGTATCGGCTGTTGCACTTGCATAAAGATATCCTTTATTCACCATAGCTTTCTCAAGCTGCTCGACACTTGCAGCCATCAAAGTGGAGTCATAGATTACCGGAGGTTCTCCCAGTTTTCTTACCCATTTGTTCCACCATTTAGTAGAATCGTTTCCGCTCATGTTATATACTCCAAGCCTTAGTTTAAGGCTCCAGAGCATCTTATGATTTGGCTGTTGCCGTACATAGGCGGTTAATTCCGAGGCTGAAACACGTTTGGTGGAATCATTAACATCGATGTTCACCCGGTCTAAAAGATAATTGCCTTCAGGCACATGACGAGTGCTGCTGCATGCCACGGTCAGCAACAGCAACAATAAGAAAAGAATCTTATGATAAATCTTTCCGCTCACTCCTTATGTCCGCCTCGACACCCTCCCCGGGCTCTATGACTTATCCGGCAAATAAAATAAATAATTGTAAAAAGGATAAGCTTAGCAAAATTACTGAATTTTTTAATTGACTGCACCATATCAGCCTCAATACTCCTCCCGGCAGACGAGCTGTTGACCGTAATGAAATTGTCGGTTGCATCTTTTTCTGTAATTTTGCACAGTTTTTGAATAAACTCTAAGAAAACTACCCGAAATAATGAAAGGATATATTGTTACGATTCTGCTGCTGATTATTTCGAATGTCTTTATGACATTTGCATGGTATGGACATCTTAAGCTACAGACCTCCGGAATATCAAAGGGTTGGCCCCTTTATCTTGTAATCCTGGTGTCATGGGGGATTGCTCTGTTTGAATATTCGTTTCAGGTGCCGGCCAACCGGATGGGTTTTCAGGAGAACGGAGGTCCTTTCACACTCTTCCAACTAAAGATTATCCAGGAGGTGATAACCCTGACGGTATTCACAATTGTGGCTATGTTCCTGTTTTCAGGTGAAAAGCTTCATTGGAATCATGTAGCTGCTTTCTTATGTCTGATCGGAGCCGTATGTTTCACCTTTTTACCTAAAAATTAAGGAATTGATATGAAGCCATTATATTTTGCTCCGGTTCAGGGACACACAGATGCAGCATATCGACATTTCCATTCTCAGACGTATGGTGGAGACCAAACCTACTACACTCCGTTTATCCGTTTAGAGAGAAACGAAATAAGACCACGTGACCTGCGGGATATAAATTCAGAATTAAATACAGGACTTCATCTCGTGCCACAGGTTATCTTTAGGGATGCAAAGGAATTGAATTCACTGGTTGAGATCCTGAAAGGTAACGGAGCTAAGGAGATCGATCTGAATATGGGATGCCCTTTCCCTTTGCAAACCGGGCATGGGAGAGGGGCTGCAACAATCTTGAATGAAGAGTTGGCCAAGGAAGTTGTGAAAACGGTAAGAGAAAATCCTGATATCAAATTTTCCGCGAAGATGCGTCTCGGGATGCAGGAACCTGACGAATGGCAGAAGCTTTTGCCTTATCTAAACGATATTTCATTAAGACATATCACACTTCATCCAAGAGTTGCCAAACAACAGTATGGCGGGGAAGTGAATTTGGAACAATTTTCCAAGTTTCTTGAAGAAAGCGGTAATCCTGTGGTCTATAACGGCGACATTAGGACTCCGGATGACCTCCGGATGATAGAGGAAAAATACCCTTCTATATCCGGTATTATGGTGGCACGGGGAATCTTGGCTCGCCCATCCCTTTTTGCCGAATATCTTGAAAACCGGGAATGGAACAAGGAGGAGCGCCTTGATAAGATGCTGAAATTCCATAATCTTTTATTTAGTCATTATTCAGATATATTGTGTGGTGATGCGCAGATTATCTCGAAGATTCAACCTTTTTGGGAATATGCTGAAGATGAAATTGGCCGGAAAGCTTGGAAAGCATTGAAAAAGGCCTCAAATATTGCAAAGTATCAAACAGCTGTAGCATCTATATGAAAATATTAGTTTTGGCAGCAATGGATAAGGAGATTAATCGATTATTGGATCTTCTTCAGAATCCGGAAGAGCTGCAAGTGGAGGATATTAAAGTTTGGAAAGGGACCGTTGGCAACAAACGGCTATTTGTGGGTAAATGCGGAATCGGAAAGGTGAATTCAGCCCTTACCACAGATAAGCTTTTGCGGACACTGTCACCGGATATAGTGATAAATTCGGGAGTTGCAGGAGGAGCCGGTACACCTATTGGAGAGGTGATTGTGGCAGACAATGTGACTTACCATGATGTCTGGTGTGGTCCGGGGACAGCTTACGGACAGGCCGATGGCCTGCCTTTATTGATGAAACCCTCGGAGGAAATTTTGGCAATTGCCCAGAGGTATGGTTTAAAGACCGGTCAGATTTGTAGTGGAGATAAATTTATCTCTACCGCTGACGAGATAAAATTTATAAGGGAGAAATTTCCGGAAGTGAAGGCTGTGGATATGGAATCTGCCTCTATTGCTCAGACCTGCATTTTAAATGGCATACCTTTTGCAATAGTCAGAGTGGTCAGTGACACCCCCGGAGAAGGGGAGAATATAAATCAATATAAGGATTTCTGGGAAAATGCCCCTAAAAAGACTTTTGCCGCACTCACAAGGATTTTACAGGCCTTAGAGTGACCCTCGGAACATTTTACTTTTATTGAAAGACAGTCCTAATTTTACACAAGATGAGAATAGCGATCAGAAGATCAAATATTAAGTCGGTCATGATGCCGATAGCGATGGTGGTAGGTGCAGTGTTTTATCCTTGGATGGGATACCTCACATTTCTATCCCCCTATCTGATTTTTGTGATGCTTTTCATCACATATTGTAAACTTACCCCTAAAGATTTCAAACCGGGCAAGTTTGAGTTTGTGTTACTGGGAGTTCAATTAGGATTGGCCGCTACCGGTTATGGACTGACTTTTTTCTGGAATCACACATTAGCGGAGGGAGTTTTCATCTGCTTCTTTATTCCGACGGCAACAGCGGCTCCCGTGATCACGCAAATGTTGGGAGGAAGCATTTCAAGAGTGGCAACATTCAGCCTTTTGTGCAATGGGATGATAGCAATAGCGGGACCTATAGTTCTGGCAGCTATGGGCGATCACCCTGAAATCACTTTTGCAGATTCTTTCCTTTTGATTTTGAAACAGGTGTTCCCTTTAATACTCTTGCCATTGGCTCTTGCTATGGCTATGCGGAAATTCACTCCGCGACTTCATTCCTATGTGGTGGAAAAACAGCAGCTCTCATTTTATTGCTGGTGTGTTTCATTATTGATAGTAGTGGGAAGTTGCACGAGTTTCGCCATTCAGAACTGGACGCCGGATTCAACGGGAACAATGGTGATGTTGGCACTTGGAGCACTATGTGCATGTCTCATACAATTCAAGCTCGGGAGGAGAATCGGAGCCCGATTTGGTGATAAAGTGTCAGGAGGGCAGTCGTTGGGTCAGAAAAATACTGTGCTTGCTGTCTGGCTTGCCTTGGCCTACCTTAATCCTA
The DNA here is from genome assembly GCA_022509205.1 of Muribaculaceae bacterium. Taxonomy (GTDB): domain Bacteria; phylum Bacteroidota; class Bacteroidia; order Bacteroidales; family Muribaculaceae; genus Lepagella. The sequence continues at coordinate 18,052 of JAFLTR010000022.1, forward strand.
TTGCCTCAATTGCCCCGGCGGCTTATGTGGCCTGGCAGAATATCGTGAATTCCTGGCAATTGATGCGCCACGAATCAAAAATTCGGACATTTTCTCTTTCGCAGTAAAATTTATTTATTCGTTTTTCGAGGTTTGCCGGATTTATTTGACTGACTTTTTTTATTTATCCGGCCATTCTTATCTGTATTTGTCTTTTTATCGGTTTTTTCGTTTTTTCCTGATTTGAAGGATTTATTTTTATTGTAGAATCTCCTCTTGGAATTCTTTTTCTTCAAGACATATTCGGGACCGGGTTCGAAACCTTCAGGCAGGGCCATTTTATCTACCTCTTTTCCCAGAAGCTGTTCTATCCTTCTGAATTTACCTATCTCCTTCTCGCTGATAAAGGTTATGCCGGTGCCGTCTTTATCGGCACGAGCTGTACGGCCGATCCTGTGGACATATTCCTCAGCTTCAGCCGGCACATCGAAATTTATCACTGTCTCGATATTATCTACATCTATACCGCGGGAGATAATATCGGTGGCGACAATTACATTGACTTTTCCGGCTTTGAAGTCAAGCATCACGTTTTCACGTTCTGACTGCTGAAGATCTGAATGCATCTCAGCGACTTTATATTTTTTCCCTCTCAAAGCCTTATACAGTTCCTTAACCTTAATTTTTGAACTTGCAAAAACTATCACTTTTTGAGGCGGATTTTGTTCAAAAAGTTTTGAAAGTAATGGAAGTTTTTGATTTTCATAGCAAAGGAAAGCCTGTTGCTTGATTTTTTCGGCAGGTTTAGAGATGGCCAATGCTATTTCCACCGGATCTATGAGGATGTTGTCAGCCAATTTTTTGATATTGTCAGGCATTGTGGCGGAAAACATCATTGTTTGCCTTTCTTTAGGGAGGTGGCTGATGATTTTCATTATATCATCAAGGAAACCCATATCGAGCATTCTGTCGGCTTCATCGAGAATAAAGAAAGAAACTTCTGTAAGGTCTACATATCCCATATTGAGGTGAGTCAGGAGACGGCCGGGAGTGGCTATTACGATATCCGCACCGCTTTTGAGACCTTTTCTCTGTTGATCGTAAGTGGCACCGTCAGTTCCTCCGTAAATCGGAAGGGATGAGACGGGCAGATAATATGAGAAACCTTGTAGTTGGCGGTCGATTTGTTGAGCCAATTCCCTTGTGGGGGCCATAATAACGCAGTTCACACGGTCTTGAGGATAATTCTCGTTTATAAGTTTCTCTATTACCGGGAGCAAGTAGGCCGCCGTCTTCCCGGTGCCGGTCTGAGCTACTGCCATAATATCCCTGCCATTCAGAGCCGGAGGTATAGCCGCTTCCTGGATAGGAGTACATTCATCAAAATGCATGTCATAGACTGCATCGAGCAGGTCATCGTTAGAAAGAATTTCTTCGAAAGTCATTGCTTTGTAAATTATTTTCCAAAGATGGATTTTATGATAATGTGACCTATTTTTCGTTCAATACCGGCTTTTGACATGGGAATACCGGTTTTTCTTGAAATCTCACTCTTAACTTGAGTTATCCCCAATGCTCTCTTCCAACTAAATGAAACTCCGGGTATTTTCATAATTTGATTAATCTTTCTCAAAAACAAATTTACGTTATTTTTGTATAATAAAGAAAAGAGAGGTATAAATTTCCGGTAAAGAAGCACTTATCAATGAAGGATAAATTGTCAATTTCACAGTTAATGAATTTTATCAGAGGGTCGGTGAGTCCTAAGTTTATAATTGACAGTAAAGATAAACTCTCACAAGCGGCTGCCACCTTCGGGATGTTACCGTTTTTTCCGAATAATATTAAAGGTTTTTCAGTAGATGAGATGTGTGCTCCCGGTATGCTTTTCGGAGGGAACTATGATGAGGGGTGCTGGGAATGGAAAGGACCCGTGATCAGACGCCGGGAGTCAGCCTATGGTAAATTCTTTAAAAGAAAGGCAGGTTTCGTTTCTTTGGATTTGTTGCCCGATTTCCTTAATTATCGGCGGCGGAAATATCCTATAAAAAGGGGGGAGACGGAAGAGATGTTATGGGAGATTATTCGTGAGAATGATTCCTTGACGTCCACGGAACTTAGGAAATTGATTTTCGGAGGCCGAAATAGGAATTGGGATGATATTCCTGACTTGGAGTTGAATCCGGTTTTAAAGAGAAAGAGCAAGAGTTTTGAATCCCCGCTTCAACGTCTTCAGATGGGCGGGTGGATAATTATCAGTGATTTTGAGTATAAGAAGACCAAGAGCGGGGAGAGGTATGGCTGGGGCGTAGCTCGTTATTCTACTCCTGAGATGGTGTTTGGTGATCATCTGGAAGGGGTAAATGGCCGAGATCCACAGGAATCTTTTGAACGGCTGATTGAGAGAATGAAAAAATTATGGCCTTCTATAAAACGTCAGAGTCTGGAAGCTTTAATAAAATAGGTTATGTAAGGAAAGATCAAGGCAATGGAAGGGAGGAAGCAATGAACTTAATGGGGTGGAAGATTGTTAAACAGATATAAATTTAAAAAACAAGATTATGAAATTTACACAACCAAAACTACCGTATGCACAGGATGCATTGGAACCCGTGATTTCCGCACGCACTATAGAATTCCATTATGGGAAACATGAAAAAGCTTACATCGATACTCTTAATAAACTTATAGAGGGCACACCTTATGAAGATATGGCTCTTGAAGAGGTTATAATGAAAAGCGATGGAAAACTGTTTAACCAGGCTTCTCAAGCATGGAATCATATTTTCTATTTCTGGCAGTTTAATCCCGAGGGATACCGAGAGCCGTCAGGGACGCTTCGTACACAGATAGAGAAGCAGTTCGGTTCACTGGACGAATTCAAGAAACAAGTTGAGGATGCCGGAGTAGGCGTGTTTGGTTCCGGTTACGTGTGGGTATCAAGAGATGATAACGGAGAACTCTTCATCACCCAAGGAAAGAATGCCGAGAATCCTATGACCAACGGCTTGAAACCGATCCTCACTTTCGATGTTTGGGAACATGCGTATTATCTCGACTATCAGAATCTGAGAGCATCATATCTCCATAAGCTTTGGGATATAGTTGACTGGTCGATTATCGAGATGAGATATGAGGATTAAAGGACTAAGAATATAGTATATAGAATTAGATATGGGGTGCCGAATCGAATGATTCCAGGCACCCCTTTTTTACAGTTTTTTAGTCAAAGACGGCGTCCCAATCTTTCCAAATAGGGTCGTAACCGCGATTTCGGATGGCTGTCTCAACCTCTTTTGGAGAGCGAGAATCGGAAACTTCAAATTGTTCCAAAGCCTCTTTGGGATGACCATAGCCACCGGGTTCAGTCTTGCTTCCTGCACTCAAAGAAGTCACACCGAGTCCGATTATCGAATCACGGAATGCTGGAGTTTCTCGGGTGGAGAATGATATGTCGAGGTCCGGGTCAAAAATTCGGAAGGCACAACTCAATTGCACGATGTCTCTGTCAGAGACTATGAAATTTGGTTTGAACCCACTTTCAGAAGGTCGTAGCCTGGGGAAATTAATGGAATAACGGCTTCTCCAGTATTTTTTTTGAAGATATCGGAGATGGCGTCCTAACATAATAGCTTCACCATGCCAATCCTCCAGACCTAACAATGCTCCCATACCTATTTTATGAAGCCCTGCTTCTCCCATTCGATCAAACCCATTGAGACGCCAGTCGAAATGACTTTTCATACCTCGGGGATGATATTTCGGATAGGCTTTCTTATTGTAAGTTTCCTGAAAACAGACTACACCATTCAACCCGCTTTCAGTCAATCTCTTGTAATCTACAGCCTTCATAGGTTGAACTTCCAGAGTAAGATTATGGAAATATGGCCTACAAGTTTCCAAAACCTTCTCCAGATAATCAATACCGCAGAGAGCGGGATATTCCCCGGCCACCAGGAGAAGATTCTGAAAAGGTCCTAATTCTTTAATTGCCTTACATTCTTCCTCTATCTGCTCCTGGCTCAGGATTGTTCTGGAAAAATCATTATCATGGTTAAATCCACAATAGACACATTTATTGGTGCATGCATTTCCTACATACATCGGGATATATAAGGAAATTGTTTTACCAAAGCGACGGTCGGTTATAGATTTTGCAATAGCTGCCATATCCTCAAGCCTATTTGTAGCCGCAGGAGATATCAATACTGCAAGGTCTTCAGGCGTCAGAAGCCCGAAGGATGTGGACGCCTTTTCTAAAACAGCATCCACATCGTCAGGTGTTACAGAATTTACAAATTCGATAGATTTATCCCAGTCATATTCCTCAATCAGATCAGCGAATCCATGCCCGAAGATTGCATTTGGAGTTGGATCTGACTTCATTGCTCGCATTTCTCTGCAATATTTTGTGAAATTCTCATTGCGCAGAAATTCGGGCCACACATGGTGCAGAATTTATCATCCGCATCCGGTGCATCCCTTCTTGATTCCATATAATATTGCTTGGCACGTTCAGGATCAAGAGAAAGATTAAACTGGTCTTTCCATCTGAATTCATACCTTGCCTTGCTCAGGGCATCATCGCGGACACTTGCTCCCGGCAAATTCTTGGCAAGATCTGCAGCATGTGCCGCTACCTTATAAGCAATGACACCATCCCTCACATCATTTAGATTCGGTAACGAGAGATGTTCCTTTGGAGTGACATAACATATCATTGCAGTGCCATACCAAGATATCATCGCAGCCCCAATAGCAGAAGTAATATGGTCGTAGCCGGGAGCTATATCCGTAGTCAGAGGTCCAAGCGTGTAGAAAGGAGCCCCATGACAAGTCTCAAGCTGCTTTTCCATGTTCTCCTTGATTTTATGCATGGGGACATGGCCGGGACCTTCGATTATAACTTGCACATCATGTTTCCATGCAATCTCAGTAAGCTGTCCCAACACTTCTAACTCGAGGAACTGGGCTCTGTCGTTAGCATCATGTGTCGATCCGGGGCGCATACCGTCGCCGAGAGACACAGCAACATCATATTTATTCAAAATCTCACAGATTTCTTCAAAATTTTCATATAAGAAGCTCTCTTTATCATGTTCAACACACCATTGTGTCATAATAGAGCCTCCACGAGAGACACAGCCGGTGAGTCTTTCCTGCACCAATTTGGCGTGTTCTTTAAGCACTCCGGCATGAATAGTAAAATAGTCGACACCCTGCTCACATTGTTCAATCAATGTATCGCGATAAATTTCCCATGTAAGATCTTTTACTTTGCCGTTTACCTTTTCCAAGGCTTGATAGATGGGCACTGTCCCAACTGGAACCGGGCAATTACGTATGATCCATTCACGGGTTTCATGAATATTATCGCCGGTGGAAAGATCCATGAGAGTATCTCCACCCCAGTAGCAGCTCCAAACAGCTTTGGCAACCTCCTCTTCAATACCTGAAGAGAGAGCTGAATTACCGATATTTGTATTCAACTTTACAACAAATGCTCTGCCTATTATCATAGGTTCTGCTTCAGGATGATTAATATTGGCAGCAATAATAGCGCGACCTTCAGCGATTTCATTTCTAACAAATTCCGGAGTGATATAAGTTTTAATTCCTCTTTCTGCATTGTCGAGGTTTTCACGTATAGCCACATATTCCATCTCCGGGGTAACAATACCTTGTCGTGCATAATAAAGCTGGGTGACCCTCTTTCCATCCTTAGCAACACGCGGTTTATGAAATATCGGGAATCTAATTGCATCGAGTGTCTTGTCTTGACGACGAGCTTTTCCGTATTCGCTTGTAATATCGTCTTGAATACGAGTGTCATCCCTCAGTTCCAGCCATTTTTCACGCAGACGGGGTAGTCCTTTGTTTATATCTATAGTAATGGATGGATCAGTGTAAGGGCCACTGGTGTCATAAATAGTGACTGGCTCATTCGGATGTTCAATTCTTTTTCCGTCAGTAATTTCAACCGTGGGATGCTGATGCACTTCCCGCATGGCAACCCGAATAGGATATAATTTTCCCTCTACATATTTTTTGGTAGAGCCGGGATAACGGGAAACATTTATATTATCTATTTGCATGATTGGTAGTGAGCTGAGAGTTTAATTTATGAATTAAGGAAAGAGGTGAGAGGGGAGGAAGCAACAGCAGTTTTACTCCGGGCACCAAGTTTAGCCAGTCTTCCTTTCCGCCCGGATATGACTGCCAACTTGAAAGCTTCTGCCATTTCCACCGGATTTCCGGCTACAGCAATAGCAGTATTGACCAAAACTGCATCTGCACCCATTTCCATAGCCTGGGCAGCGTGGGATGGAGCACCTAATCCTGCATCAATCACAACCGGAAGCATAGATTGCTCAATGATTATTTCGAGGAGATCTTTTGTAACTAATCCGCGGTTCGACCCGATAGGTGCACCAAGTGGCATGACGGCCGAAGCTCCTGCTTCCTCAAGCAATTTGCATAAAACCGGATCCGCCTGAATATAGGGCAATACCACAAAACCGTCGGCTGCCAATTGCTCAGTGGCCTTCAAAGTTTCAATCGGATCAGGCATCAGATACTTTGGATCCGGATGGATTTCAAGTTTTATAAAATCGGTCTGGAAGATTTCACGACTCATCTGAGCGGCGAGTACTGCTTCCTTGGCATTTCTCACACCGGAAGTGTTGGGCAACAATTGCACATGATCGCGATTGATATGAGTGAGCATCTCGTCTGTTGCTTCATTCATCATATTTACGCGTTTCATTGCCACTGTGATCATTTGAGACCCGGATGCAATCACACTTTCCTGCATGATGTCGGGCGATGGGAATTTACCGGTGCCCACAAAAAGTCTCGAAGTAAATTCCCGGGGTCCTATTTTTAAAATATCTTCCATCAATCAATATCGGTGTGTGGAAGTAGGTTCAAAAATTCCTTTGTGGCTTTGACAATATCGTCGGCATAAGCAATCGCAGAGCTAACAGCTACTCCGTTTACACCACCAACTTCAAGAAGAGGCACCACATCATCTAATTTTATACCTCCCACTGCTACGTGAGGTATAAGAATATCGTTTTTACTCATTTCATAGCTGATGTCGCGGATTCCATCTAAACCAAGGAGAGGTGAGAGGTTATCCTTTGTTTCCGTATTAGCATAAGGCCCGATACCGAAATAATCAATATCAAGGTTGCTTACCGCGGCGATATCTGCATAAGTGTTTGCAGTGACTCCTATTACAGCAGCCGGGCCGAGAAGCATGCGAGCTTTACTTACAGGCATATCTTCTTTTCCGAGGTGGACACCTCCCACATTAAGTTCTTTAGCAAGTTCCACGCGATCATTGAGTAGCAGGAATGAGCCGGTTTCTATACACTTTGGTTTAACGGCTTCCACCACTTTTTTGATCTCTTCGTCGGAAGCATCTTTCATCCGGATTTGAATCCAACGGCAACCGCCATCTATAACGGCCAGAACCTGATCTATAACCGGAGTTTTCGATTTTGAGTTTGTAATAAATTGAAGCATGGTTATATAGAATTTATTGTTAATCTTAATAAAATTGCATTAATGAGATTTAGTTATTTCTTTGTTGGAATTGATGGAAAAAATGGCCGAGAAGGGCTGCACCTACAAATCCAACGGATTTCAGCTCCGGAAATTTGTCGGGAGTGACACCACCGAGGGCAATGGCTCTTTTACCCGAGATGAAATCTTTAATTTCCTGCAATTTAAAAGAGGGATGGTAGCCTGGTTTGGAAATTGAATCATATACAGGGGAAAAAAAGAAATAATCCATACTTTCCATTAATTTGATTTCATCCAAGGAATGAATGGAAGCACTTTTAGATTTTGCCTTGGAATGTGGTATTTTATTTCTCGAATTGAGATGAATTCCCCCCAATGGGTATTTATCCAGAATCTCGAAATGGTCGTGAAGCTTTAATTTCGGATAAAACTCCGAATTAATTAACTGAATCAGGTTTTCGATTTCTTCGGCAGAAGAATCAGGTTTTCGGATATGCACAAAATCAGCTTCCCCTTTTATCAAAAGGTCGTTAATCCTTTCTGCTTCCATAGGGAAACTAAATGGAGGAGTTATTGCAATTACCAAGAAACCATCCATAAATACCCGGATGCCAAATTTTTTTATCAGCCGCCAAAAGCAGCCGTAATAACGGTGACCTGGTCAAGGTCTTTAAGGAAAGTGACATTCCAGAGATCTTTTTTCACCAGTCTGTCATTCAAAGCAATTGCACTCCCTTGTTGTGGGATCTGTTTAAATTCTGCAAGGTCTGCCAAAGTAATATGCTCTTTAGGCAGTTTCAAGGGTTCGTTGTTATATAGAATCGTCATGACAAATATAATTTTCGTTAATATTCAAGGGTCCGTAAGTTGAATTTCCTAAATTGTAATGACAGCTTTTTGAGATAATTTTTTCCATCGTGAGGCAAGTTTTCAGAAATGCCTTTTCTAAAGTTTCTCCCAATCCGAGATAAGACGCAAGGAAAGAAGAAAATACGCATCCTGAACCGTGAGTGTTATGACAGTTTATCCGTTCATGTGTAAACATTTCGACTTTACCGGGAGTAACAAGAACATCTCTGATTTTATCTTCTTTGGAATGCCCTCCTTTCACAACCATTGCTTCTGTGTTTAAGGCTTTTAAAGCAAGATTATTGGGAGAGTCAATGCCGGTGAGTATTTTAAGTTCATCCAAATTTGGTGTCAATACGGAGGCACGCGGGAAAAGTTCAGAAAGGTAAAGCTTTCTCAACTCTAAAGAATCGAATTCTATTTTTAGTAAAGATAGTGAGGCAGCCGAGAGATAGAGGATGGGATCTACCACAATGGGTACAGAAGCAGGCAGGGAATCAAGGTAGCGACATATTATCTTTATATTTGAGGGGATTCCAATCAGCCCGATTTTCACAGCATCGGGTACTACATCTTCCCTAATAGCTTCCAATTGCAGTCTCAAAAAATCCGGATCTGAATAAAAATCCATAATTCCTTTAGAATTTTGAGCTGTAAGAGTTGTCACCGCCGTAACTACATGAAGACCCAAAGAACAACCTACCCGGATATCCGCCTGAATACCGGCTCCTCCTACCGGGTCGGAACCTGCAATTGTCAATAAAGTCTTTACTTGCCGCAACATAAAAAATCCGCATTCAAATATGATGCGGACAACCTATAATATACCAAATGTAAAGAGAAGCTCCCTACGTCGGCATTATCCGCATCAGGTAGACAGGGTATAATCTCAGCATAATCTATGCACCCCTGCTTCTTATGGCAAAGATAAAAATAAAAAAGCATAAAGCAAAATAATCTTTTTTGTTTCCCCTGATTATTATCTTATATTTTGATCTGTATATGAAATTGATTTAAATTTACAAAAGAATATTTTTACAATTTGTCCTTTATAAAATCATAATTTGAACCAAAGAATGGAAGATAATTTGAAAAATAGAACTTTGCAACTTTTAGCTGTGCCCAGACTGATGGGAAAACATTTCTTTATTCCTGAATATCAAAGAGGCTATCGTTGGGAAAAACAACAAGTGTATCAACTTCTTTCTGATCTTTGGAAATATTTTAAGGAGGGGACGAAGAATCCGGATGGTTTTTATTGCTTACAGCCTGTTGTAGTAAAAGTATGCTCAGAGGAAACAATTAAAAAATTCAGATTAGAAAATTTAGAAGGAATAGAACCTTACGATAGGGATGATCCGGGTCATCTGGGACCAAGAAATGATGTCTGGTATGAAGTTATTGATGGACAGCAACGACTTACTACACTAAGAATTTTATTAGCTATATATTTTCAGGAATTCAATAGATTTGTAAAAGCAGACTTCTATGAACTTAGATATGCCACAAGGCCGGAGTTCAAAGAAATCTTTGATATGATAGAGGTGAATGCAAGAGAACAGATAGCCACTATAAATGAAAAATTCACTTATCGTAACGTGGATGTTGAATATGTTAGACAATGCCTTAATTCAATCTTTGAATGGTTTAAAGATGATAACATCCTGGAGAAGAATAAATTTAATGAAATAGGAAATTTCTTAAAGAATGTCTATAATGATGCCACAAAAGATGTTAACATACAAATAGTATGGTATGAGACAATAGAGAAGAATGATTCACGTGACATATTTGAAAGATTGAACAACTTGAAAGTGCCTCTTTCAAGCTCAGAGTTGATAAGGGCTTTATTTCTTTCAGATAATGCTGAATATAATTATGAACTAAATCCCATACAAAAAACATTATCATCGGAGCATCAGAAAACGATTATAGAGGAAGAAAAACGGCGAAAACAAAACAATATTAACGCTAAATGGGATGAAATAGAACATTTTTTTCATGATGACAAACTTTGGGGATTCATTACAAATAGAGATGCGGCACAATATCGTAACCGAATAGAAATTCTTTTTGACTTTATGTCAGAAAAATATGCAAGGAAAGACAGCACATCAGAAAATGACAGGCTATTTACCTATCTTTGGTTTGATCAGAGAAAAGAAGATTTATGGAGTTTATGGAATGATGTAATCAAATATTTCGACACGATACGATATTGGTATGAAAATCGGAACTATTATCATAAGATTGGTTATCTTATTCATGAAAAGCAGGATGAAATTGTGATATCACTTCTCAAATTCGCAAACAAAGATGAGCATAGAAAAAGTGAATTTGAAGCTAAGTTGAAAGAAGAGATAAAGAAAACTATCGGAGAGAGTAAGAAATTCTCAGATCTTCATTATGATGATAAAAATGATTATAGAATTTTAAAATCACTTTTGTTGCTTTATAATGTGGAATACACTCGTCAGTTGGGTAATGGGGATTTTTTCCGATTTGATCAATATAAAGATGTTGAGAAAGAATCAAAATGGACTTTAGAACATATACATGCTCAAAATTCAGATTGTTTAGATGCTACTAAAAGAACGGAATGGAGAGATTGGGCCACATTCACTATAGAGGCGAGAGAAGCTTTACCCTTACATTCGGAAAAAATTGAAGATCTTTTAACAGACCTAAAGAAATTAAAAAGTAATCTAAACGATGATTTGGCCAACAATACAGCAAAAATAAGATTTGAAGATGTAACACGTCTTTTCGAACGAGACCTTAACCTATGGAGTGATGGGAAACCAAACATTGTGATGCACCAACTTTCAAATCTCGCCCTTTTAAGCGGGGATATAAACTCGGGAATTGGCAAAGGTGCTTTCAGTTTGAAGCAACAATATATCAATAAATGTATTGCAGATGGCCGGTATATGCCCGTTTGCACTCAAAGGGTTTTCTTAAAACACTACTATAAAGAAAAAGATATCCCGAATAATCAAGGTAAATCTTCACCCAAAGAATTACTATATCAACAAGGATATGTATGGAATGACCTTGACCGAAGTGCATATCTTGAAAATATCAAGAAAATACTTTTACCTTATTTCAATAACGACAATTTTTGATGAAAACTATTGGAAAACTCGTAACTTTTGGAGAATTTATAAAGAATAATAATATTCGGATCCCAAGAATACAAAGAGATTATACTTATGGTTCGGGTACGAAAAAGACAGAAGAAGTGGTTGAAAAACTACTAACTGATATTTCCCGCACGCTTGACGAGGAAGATGCGGAACTTATTTTGGATTTTGTGTATGGTTCTAACGACAATCAGGGGAACTATTCTCCTTTGGACGGCCAGCAACGCTTAACCACTCTTTTCCTTTTACATCTATATGCCTCGTTAATGGCCGGGGAAAAGATCGAGAATCTTTTTTTTCATTATGCGACGCGAGATAACACTGAAGAATTTTGTTCATCCCTTTTAGATTCCGAAAAATTCAAATTTGATAAGGAAGGAGGAAAATTTACAGATCAAATCATGGACATGCCATTCTTCCGTGCCTCTTTTCAAGATGATCCTTCAATTAAATCTATGCTCGCAGTGTTAGATAAAATTGAGTCCCGATTCAAAGATAAGGCGAAAAATGGAGAATTGTTTCAGAAACTTGAAAACGACTGTAGGATCAAGTTCTATTGTCTCGATTTTGGTAAATATGGAAGGGCCGACGACCTATATATTAAGATGAATTCAAGGGGGAAACCCCTCACTGAATATGAAATCTTCAAATCGCAGATTGAGAAATTTATTGAATTGACTCTAAAAGACAAGGATCTTAAATATGAGTTTGCACAAAAATTCGATACTATTTTCACAGATTTGTTATGGAGTGAAAACAATTATAATTTAACCAAAATAGACGAAAGTTTTATAAATCTCATTAGAAATATCCTGTGGTTGAGAAATTTCCAGAGGGGAAATAATAAATATCTTGAGAATCTTGAAGTTATTGGACAATATCTGCCTCCTGAACCGGGAGAAGAGAGGGAGAATATACCTTCTTGGTGGATCAATAAAGAAGACATCAGATTTATAATCGACTTTTTAGATACTTTCTATAAACTTTACGGTTTCAAATCTCCACAATATCAAGAGGAGAGCGGTCTTGACAATTTCTGGAACAACATTTTCTATACTTCAAGTAATAATGTTTTGGGAGAGGGAACAGGACGCATACGATTGTTTTCTTCAGGTGTGAATTTATTTAAAAGGGCTCTAAATGCAGGCCTGAAGAATTCTGAATTGTTAATGCTTTATGTGCAATATTATCTTCTTTCCGGAAATCGAATAGATAATCTAATCAAGATAGATGAGCAAGCGGGCACCACAGAAATAAATGAAGATATGATGAAACGACTTCGTCATATAAGAAATCTGTTAGAAAATAGTGAAAATGAGATTCCTCGACCCGATAATATTGCGAATATGCTCACAGAGCTGGAGAAAATTCTTGATGGGAATATTCAATCTCTAACAAAATCAAGTTTCAATACATATCAGTTTGAGGAAGAGAAAGCCAAGGATTTAAGGCCTGATAGGTGGGAGTCTCTTTTTAAATATGAAGATCATGATCATCTTAGGGGAGCCTTCACCTTACTGCTCGTCTCCAACGTTAAGGCTCAACCTGATTTTGACGATGATGTGGCTTATTCAAAATTGATTGAAAGATTGGGGAAGATTCATTTTATCTTTGACAACAGATCAAAGGAAAATGATCACCTCATACGAGCGATTCTTTTGAGTTATGGAGATTTCGGACAAATTAGCAGAAGCGATATCAAATACAATAGGGATAACCACATGTATGGGCGCATGCCATCATCCTGGAGAAATTTGCTCACAATAAACAGTAATTTTAATCAAAAAAATATTCTAAGTGTACTTGATTCTATTAATATTGAAAATCCTTTTATAATTCAGCAATTACCTTATAATGATTGGCGATATTATGCCACTCATCCTTCCTTGTATGAACAAACACTCTATTACTCTTATAATCAGGCCCATTACGGATATTATTACAAAAAAGATCCACAAGCACCATTAGAAATTTATCTCCTTCAGAGCACATCAACCAGTGACGATAATGTGATGTGGAAACTTCTTAATTGGTTGCTCCAATACACATTGCGCCAAAGAGGAGTTTTACCGGAAAACGGAGGGACATTGGGCAACCGGAAACTTACTCCCGAACTCCATCTTTTTGATCGATTCTCTATTAATGCCAGGCAGACAGGCTGGGAAATAGGAACTGAAGAATTTTTTGATTCAATCTGTGATTTCCTGATTGAAAGGGGATATATAGCCAAGGATCATATAATAATCGTAGATCCTGACCGGGATTTTATAGAATACGGAGTAAAAATAGTAAAGGATATAAAAAAGTATATTGAAAGGATCGATAATTACTATCCTTTAATTGTTATGGAATAGAATTAAGTAAAACCCCGTTTTAACAAACTGTAGAAACGGGGTTATAATGGTTTTACTGATTTGGATCTAACGACTATTCCAGCATTTTTAGAAAGTCATCTTCGGAGATCATAGGAATTCCGAGTTTTAGACATTTCTCTTTCTTTGCGGGGCCCATGTTTTCTCCTGTAAGTACAAAACTCGTGGATTTAGAGATGCTACCGGCATTTTTACCACCTTCCCGTTCAATCATCTCTTTATATTCATCACGAGAATGATGGGTGAAAACACCGGAAATTACAATCGTCTTTCCTGCAAGCTTATCTCCTTTCGGAGCCAGTTTGTCTTCAGAAAGCTGCATCTGTACTCCGGCAGCCTTGAGTCTTGAAATATTATGAATATTGGCAGGATCTCTTAGGAATTCGTATATACAATTTGCAATAACAGGGCCTATATCCTGCACTTCTCCGATTTCTTCAACCGACATTTTTTGCAGGTTCTCCATAGATTTGACTCCTAATGTCAGGCGTTTCGCTGTTGTTTCCCCTACATTCGGGATTGATAAGGCATAAATTACCCTTTCAAAAGGTACTTGTTTTGAGTCTTCAATTCCTTTTATAATCTTAAGAGCTGTCTTTTCCCCGATACGGTCGAGTGCTTCAAGTTGACTCTGTGTAAGGTCATAAAGATCAGCGATTCTTTCCACAAGTCCGCAATCGAAAAGTAGCTCCGCAGTTTCTTCACCTATCCCGTCGATATTCATCATCCTACGGGCACAAAAATGTTCTATCTTACCGGTTATCTGCGGTCGGCATCCATATTTATTTGGACAGAACCATGCTGCGTCACCAAAGATGCGGGTTAACTTTGTGCCACATACCGGACACTCAGTGACGAAATGGATTTTCTCAGCTCCCGGAGTTCTCTTTGATTCATCTACTCCTGTGATCTTTGGAATAATTTCTCCACCTTTCTCCACATATAGCCAATCTCCTTGATGTATATCAAGTTCCTGAATTATATCATCGTTATGGAGAGAAGCACGTTTTACAATTGTACCTGAAAGAAGCACAGGTTCAAGATTTGCAACGGGAGTCACGATACCCATTCTTCCCGTTTCAAAAGATACGAATCTTAATTGGGTACAGGCATTTTCCGGGTTAAACTTATATGCAATTGCCCAGCGTGGTGACTTGGCAGTATAACCGAGGTTCAATTGCTGACGGAAAGAATTTATTTTGAATACAAGGCCATCAGTAGCTACCGGAAGTTCTTTTCGATGAGAGTCCCAATAATTTATATATTCATCCACCTCTTGAAGACTACTAAGTAGTTTCATGGCAGTCGAAACCTTGAACCCCCAAGATCTTGCCGCAATCATATTGTCGTAATGATTATCAAATGGGAGATTGTCTCCTAAAAGATAGTAGAATCTTGCGTCAAGATGACGTTTCGCCACTTCGCTAGATTTTCTCATTTTGAGTGTGCCGGATGCCGCATTGCGTGGATTAGCAAAAAGGGGTTCTTCGTTATAAGCCCTCTCTGCATTAAGTTTTTCAAAAACTTCCCATGGCATCAGAATTTCTCCTCTGATCTCAAAATATTCAGGCCAGTCTCCGGGTTGAAGTTCCAAAGGAATGCTTTTGATGGTTTTTACATTGGAAGTAACATCATCACCTTGAGTTCCGACACCTCTTGTGACAGCCCGTTCCAATCTTCCGTCACGATAGAAAATGGAAATAGAAACACCATCAAATTTCATCTCTCCAACCACACTGAATTCTTCTCCCTCGAGAGCTTTCCTGTCTCTTTCAAACCATTCATCTACTTCTTTAATTGAATAAGAATTGGAAAGCGACATCATGGGACGTTCATGCACGACATGTTCAAAATCCTTACTTAAGTCAGATCCAACACGTTGGGTTGGGGAAAGAGGATCATAAAATTGCGGGAACTCTTCTTCAAGCTTTTCCAGTTCTTTCATCATCATATCGAATTCCTTGTCGGAAATTTCGGGAGCATTCAACACATAATAATTGTTGTTGTGACGGTGGAGCTCATTGCGTAGAGCCTCTATTTTGGATTTAGCTTCCTGATCGGTCATGGTTTAGAGTTTAAAGTTTTCAGTTTTGCAAAGTTAATTAGGCTTTTGACTCTGGAAAGAAAGGATATTTAATCTCCCAAAGAAAAAGCGCTTGAGGAGGCATGGAAGTTCCGGCAGAACATCTGTTTTTCTTTTGGATTATTTCCATGAACTGAGAAATGGAAAGTTTCCCCCTGCCTACATCTACAAGTGTTCCTACAATAGCCCTGACCATATTTCTAAGAAATCTGTCGGCAGTGATTGTAAAGACTATTCCATTATCAAGTTGCCCTAAAAAAGATTTCCCTTCATGATCATCTTCTAATTTCTTCCATGAAGCTTTCCTAACATCACAAATATTAGTCTTAGCATCGGAATGAAGCTTGGCGAAAGAGGTAAAATCTTTTGTATCAAGCAAGATTTCACTTGCCTTATTCATTTTATCAAGATCGAGAAAAGCTGAGGAGAATAATGAATAATCCTTGAAAAAAGGAGATTTACGGTGTGTGACGAAATATTTATAAGTCCTTTCGGTAGCGTCAAACCTGGCATGTGCATCCTTATCTACCTGATAAAGGTTGGAAACAGCGATATTGCGTCCCACAAGAGAATTTAGAGAAACCAGGAACCTTGAAGTGTCAATGATTTCATTTTCAACATCAAAGTGGGCAAACATTTGGCGAGCATGGACTCCCGTATCTGTCCTACCAGCGCCCACAATGGGAGTTTCTTTTCTGAGTATTTTTGATAGAGCCTCTTCCAGAACGGACTGTACCGACACAGCATTAGGCTGAGATTGCCAGCCATGAAATGCACCACCATTATAAGAAAGCTCCAAAAAAAATCTCATATCAATCTCGTTCGAGATATGTAATACCGTAAAGTCCCGATTTATAATTGCTTAGGAACTGGCGTCCTTCCTCGGGAGAAATCACACCCTCTTTTACAGATGCAGTCACCCATGTCTCAAGATTTCTTACCAATTTTTTGGGATTATATTCTACGTAATCCAAAACATCTGCCACGGGTTCCCCATCTATAATCTGTTCAATCTCATATCCATTCTTATCCACAGAAATATGTACTGCGCTCGTATCGCCAAACAGATTATGTAGATCTCCAAGAATCTCTTGATAAGCTCCTACAAGAAAAACGCCAATATAATAATGTTCATTCGCTTTCAAAGGATGAACGGGCAGAGAGTGGGATATTCCCTGCGGGGAAACAAACATGGAAATCTTTCCGTCGGAATCACAAGTGATATCCTGAATTGTGCATCTTCTCGATGGTTTTTCATCCAGTTTTGAGATTGGCATAATAGGGAACACCTGATCAATTGCCCATGAGTCAGGTAAACTTTGGAATAAGGAGAAATTACAGAAATATTTTTCCGGCAACATCCTGTCAACCTTTTTCAACTCTTCGGGAGGGTGCTTCATGGAACGAGTCAAATCATTAACATCTCTGGCTACAGACCAGAACAGTTTCTCAATCTGAGCTCGTGTCTTTAAATCCAGCAGACCGAGGCTGAAAAGTTCGAGCGCCTCATCTCGTATCTGCAGAGCATCGTGCCAGTCTTCAAACATTGTGGTAGGGTTGATTCTGTCCCAGATGTTGTACAGTTCCTTTGCAAGTTCATGAGCATCTTCTCCGATTGTTTCATTATCATTCCAAAGAGGAAGATGAGTAGTTTCCAACACTTCTATAATAAGCACAGAATGGTGAGCGGTAAGAGAACGACCGCTCTCAGTGATTATATTTGGTTGAGGAAGATTATTTTTGACGCATACATCTGTAAGAGCCGATACAGAATCATTGACATATTCCTGTATGGAATAATTCATGGAATGTTCACCTACAGAAGAACGAGTGCCATCGTAGTCCACACCCAAACCACCACCAATATCAACAAATTCAATATTGAAATCCATCTTGGATAGTTGGACATAGAACTGCATGGCCTCTCTAAGTGCATTCTTAATTTTACGAATCTTTGTGATTTGACTGCCTATATGGAAATGGATCAGTTTCAACGCTGATTTCAGTCCTTGTTTCTCTAAAAAAGACAAGGCATCAAGAAGTTCTGAAGAATTAAGACCAAATTTGCTGACATCTCCGCCCGATTCTTCCCATTTACCGCTGCCTGAAGAAGTAAGCTTTATACGTATTCCAAGATTGGGAGTAATATTCAAACGTTTAGCAACATCGGCAATAAGTTTGAGCTCGTTTAGTTTTTCGACCACAATATATATTCTTCTCCCCATTTTCTGTGCGAGAAGAGCTAACTCCACATAATCTTCGTCCTTGTAACCGTTGCAAATTATTAAAGAATTGGAAGCCGGACTTACCCCCAAAACGGCATGAAGTTCAGGTTTTGAACCGGCTTCAAGACCCACATTATGTTTATTTCCATGGCTGACGATCTCTTCGACGACCTGTCTCATCTGATTCACCTTTATAGGGTAAACGATGAAATTCTGGCCGGTGTAATTGTATTCATCGGCCGCTTTTTTGAAGCATTTTGAGATCTTTCGAATACGGTCATCAAGGATATCCGGGAAACGTAGAAGCACCGGAGCAGACACATCTCTCACCAGAAGCTGGTCCATGACTTCCTTGAGATCAACAGGAGCACAACCTTCGCAAGGTGTCACCTGCACATGCCCTTTATCATTGATTGAAAAATATTTTAATCCCCAGCCACTGATATTATATACTTCAGCGGAATCTTCTATACGCCATTTTCTCATTTCATGATTTTTTAATCAATTAATTTTCATTTCTGCGTCCTAAAATCTCAAAATTGGAAACCAAAATTTCAGTGCGTTGTCTTGTAATTTTCAATCTATCCTGATATTCCCTTGTTGTTAACTTCCCCTCCACGTATAAGCGTGTGCCTTTCCTGACATATCTTTCTACAATCCTTGCCGTTTCACCCCAAAAAACAAGGCGATGCCATTCTGTCAATTCCACGCCGTTTTTCCCCGTTTCATTAGTGGCAAGTGAAACTGTGGCAACAGGTTTATCTGGTTCAGGATATCTTATTTCAGGATCGTTGCCTACATATCCTAAAAGTATAGCTTTGTTAACAGACATTCTTAATAAAGTATTAGATTTGTCATATAATTAAAAACGAGAAGCTTTGAGCCTAAGCCCCGTTTTTTCGTGCAAACCGAAAAAGAGGTTCATAACATGTACTGCATCTCCGGCTCCTCCCCTCATTCTTGCATCAGAGACAACTTTTATCTCTAAAACGTCGTTTTCCGGTTTATCCAGGTAAATGACAGTTTTCTGTGTGCCCTCAACTTCTACAGCAGTTATTTCACTTCGAGAGAGAAAAGTGAAATTATGATCGTCATAAATTCCTTCGTATATTTTTTCAATTTCCTCTAAAGGCAACGTATTTTTAATTTTAATCTTAGTGACGGATGATCTAAGTTCTTTCGGTTCAGGATTCACAGTAAGATTAATCAAACAATTGAAACTGCTCTGTCGTTCTTTCAAGATTCTGGTCACTATTTCTTTCAATGAAGCAATATTTGAAGTATTGGTCAGTTCTTGGGGCAAAGAGATATTTATGTCAATTTCACTATTAAGGAGGAGAAAATTAGCCAAAGGTGCCAAGGCAATCAAGGCAGGCACAACGGCAGGAGGGAGAATGTAAGCAACTCTCGCACCTCTTACCAGGCTTTTTCTGTTGATTTCCGACAGACCGTCTTCGACACCGACACCCGGGATAAAGTCACGACTCAAAGCCACAACCTTTAATTCAGGCAAATTATTCAACTGAGCCACAATTTTTTCGGATAGTTCATTTCTTTCATTGATAAAAAGCAGATCCAAATCCTCAATATTAATTTTATCAGTGAAATAGAGAGGTGATTCTCCGATCAGACCATGATGTAAGGAAGAGACACTTCTTCCCGTCAGAGCGGGAGCATAAAGGTTAGAAATTACCGTTTCAGGATGATTTATAAGAATACGGATAATTTCTCCCGCGATTAGAGTATCTGCACCTAATATACCGATCTTAACCATTTTCCTGCCTTTTTTTTATTTCCGCCTGAATTCTCGCCGCCTCTTCATAATCTTCTTTCATAGAGGCTTTTTCCATAGCTTTGGCCAACTGTTCGAGCGACATCGCTTCAAGACCCTTTGATTCAGCTACTTTTACATCTATAACCGGAGGCTTTACGGGAGGAACCACTTTTCTTTTCTTTTCAGAGGGATCGAAACTTGCTTCTCTGATTACATCTTCAGTGGTGTATATAGGAGCTTCACACCGGATTGCAAGGGCTATGGCATCAGACGACCTTGTGTCGATGATATGCTCAGATATTCCATCGGTAAGAACGAGATCAGCTGTAAAAACACCGGTGTCAAGTCTCCGAATCATTACATATTTCAGGTTTATGCCGAATTCCTGGAGAGTCGTCACCATTATATCATGAGTAAGAGGTCGAGGTGTTTTTATTTCCTGAAGCTTACACTCAATAGCCTGTGCTTCAGGGAAACCTATTATGATAGGAATCCGTCTGGATGTGCCAACCTGTTGCAGAATCAACGCATAAACACCGGATTCAATCTGATTGTAGGTTATACCTATTAATTCAAGTCTATATTTATCTTCCATGTTCAATTTTGATTCAAAGTAATAAGAGCAGAACCGAGACAAATTTTCTCATCAGGAGTGTAGATAATTGCATATTGACCCGGTGCTATGCCCTGTATGTCATCATCAGACTCCAATGTTAGATTGGATCCATCACCTTCCGTTATCAGGGTACCCGCATGAAACTCCGGAACGTGTCTTATTTTAAAAGCAACTTTTATTTTATTTTTATCAGAATTCCGGTCTATTTTGGGGTTCAAGGATTGCAACAGATCTCCTTTGTTTTCATCCTGGAGCTTAAAGGGGTCGATAGTTATCCAATTTGGTTCGGTCAGATAAATCGTCTTGCCATATTGCAAGGGAGTATCGTAGCCTTTAGACACATAAATGATGTTTTCCGGGATGTTTTTTTTAACCACAAACCAGGGGCCGCCTCCAAGTCTTAAGCCTTTCCTTTGCCCAATAGTATAGAACCAGAAACCGTCGTGTTCTCCAATTTTTTTACCTGTTTCAATTTCAACCA
>JAFLTR010000023.1 GCA_022509205.1 Muribaculaceae bacterium
GTCCGGCCGTAGTATGTTTTCCAGGATTGACGGTAAGTCTTGTTGTCTTACCTTGTTTGCTGCTCGGGATATCCATCTCATAACGGAAATCCCTTGTCCTGTGGCATCATTTCATTGTCCTCTCACCGTCGCCGCCCAGAGCTTTCACCCTCCGTTGATTGCGACAGCGGTTGCAAAATTACTACGAAACACCCCCGCGATGCAAATGTTTCTGCCTGAAAATGCAAATTTCAACTTGATTTTAGTCTTAACAGATTGATTTGTAATAGAATCAAAAAAATGTTAAATTTTGTATAATATTATTAAAAGACACCTATCGACCCTTTATTTTCTTTTAGCCAGACGTTCCGGATGCTGTTTGAGAAATTGTTCCCAGTTCTTTGCTCCCCCTCCTGTCTGCGGTTTCTGACTCTCATAATAATGGGTCAAAGCCACCGCCATAGCGTCTGTAGCGTCCAAAAGCGCCGGTAATTTATCACGCTGAAGCTTCAGGATATAGCAAAGCATATTTGCCACCTGCTCTTTAGAAGCCCCACCATTGCCGGTCACGACCTGCTTTACTTTCAGAGGAGCGTATTCTGATATGGGGATATCTCTGGAGAGTGCCGCAGCCATGGCCACTCCCTGAGCTCTTCCCAATTTAAGCATTGACTGAACATTCTTGCCGTAAAAAGGGGCTTCAATTGCGAGTTCGTCAGGCAGATATTGCTCCACAAGCATCAATACCCTTTCATAGATTCTCCCAAGCCGCAGATAATGGTCGCCAAGCTTACTGAGTTCAATAGCCCCAAGTACAATTGGAGTCAATGTTTTACCATTGACTCCAAGGATTCCATAGCCCATTACATTTGTGCCGGGGTCGATCCCCATTATAATCTTATCGTATTCCATCAATTGGAGGCTACATTGGGCATATAAGCAGTGACCGAGAACGGTTTATAGTTCCATGCAAATTTGATAGTGAGGGTCCTGGTGGAGGCATCGTAACAATACCCATATTGCCGGATCATCATCGGGGACTCAAATCTCTCCATGACAGTATTCTTGTCGGAGACACTTACAGAAGTAGGATCGTCAACATCCATCATTTCGAGAGTGATCTGACGGGAGTCGGGCATTCCGGGATATTTGCCGCCGTTGGTCTGTAGATTCACCGTCACTCCGCTGAAAGTCTTTTCGCCTGTGAAATTTATAAGCTGATATGCATTATCGGCCAGTGATGTAGGCGACATCTTATTATCATCGAAGAGAGTGTAGGAGGTGTTGCGAGTGTCGGGATAGTATCTCACTGTCAGGAAAGTGGGGTCATATTGCGACACGTTATTTATCGGAAGATCGTATTGGGGTATGAAAGAGCCTTGACGGACAAATAGTGGCAGTTCCTCCAGGGGCGCAGACACAGTCTCTTTCTGAAGAGTACCACCTACATATTTCTTGGAAGCGTCATACCAACTGATCCAGGTGCCCTCCGGGAATAGCACCTCTCTCTCACGGGCACCCTGTTCCATCACCGGGGCAACCAACACATTGTTACCCCAGAGGTATTCATCCTCCTGCCAGTAATACTTATAGTTCTTATTATCGCCCATAAAATTGAGAGGACGCGCAAGAGGCCAACCCTTGGTGGCATTCTCGTAAGCGAGAGTATAGTTATAAGGGAGCCATTTATAACGCATCTTTATATACTCTTTCAAGATTTCCTCGCTGTCGGGATAATGATATGGTTCAGGCTTAAGCTGAGCGTGGGTTCTCATAGTCGGTGTGAACGCACCCATCTGTACCCAGCGCACATACAGCTCTTCATCTATGGGATTTTCAGGATCTACAGCAAACCCTCCAAGGTCGGAACTCATATAAGCAAGACCGGACATACCGGAACTGAGCATAAGTTTCACCTGCGGTTGCAGACCGCCCCAAGAACGGGAAACATCGGTGGTCCAAGGGAAGACACTATATTTATGTAAACCGGTGGTGCCACCACGCATCATAAGCAACGGACGCATTGAAGGGAAATCTTTGCGAAGACCCTCATAAATCAGCTTAGACCATTCATTGCCATACTGGTTGTGGAACTGTGTGGCAGTCTCACCATTGGCATGATAGATAGTCTCGGGATGCACTTCGGGTTCTCCAAGGTCGCCCCACCAACCTGCAACCCCCTCTTCCGTGAGTCCTTTCAGACGGTTCCACAGCCATTGCTGCGTTTTGGGATTGCTTACATCCAGCATACCGGCTTCTCCTACCCAGGTAGTGACGTCATGAGTGTTGCCGTAAGCATCCTTTGCCAACATACCTTCAGAAGATAGCATATTATAATTATCGAGGGCTCCTATCTTATTAATATAAGGCTGAGTGATCAAGACTGTGTTTACCCCCTGCGCCTTAAGGTCGGCAAGCATCTTCTTATGGTCGGGCCATTGGTTAGGATCCCATTCGAGGCGACCCATATCAGTTTCCTTACCATACCAGTAAAGATCAAGCACGATACCGTCTACCGGATATCCCCGTGTCTTCAGAGAGTCGATAGCTCCCAAGGCTTCCTGCTGGTTATGATAGCCATATTTGGAGGTGATATAACCGAGCGCCCAGAAAGGAGGCAGATCCTGGCGTCCTACAAGTTCCGTGAAAAGCTCTGTAGCGTTTGCAAGAGTCTTGTGTCCATGGATAAAATAATAAGAGAGAGGACGTGGTGTAGCTGAAGCGTAAGTGATGGTGTCGCCAAGTATGAGTTCAGCCTTGTTGTAGTCGTCAAACAAGACAGCATAACCGTAGTCGGAAACGAAATAGGGGATTGAAATACCCATCTGGGAGATACGGATGTCACCTTCAGTGTAGCCATAGTTCTGGCGGTTGTACATTGTGAGCGTATCGCCGCGCTGGTTAAGATTGAGCTTATGTCCTCTTTCCCCTCCACCATAATGGGCTTCATAGCGAGTACCCACGAATGTTGCTTTCTTTACCGGTCCTGAATTATCTACTCCGTCAAGTTCCTCAAGCATCGCGTGACCCTCGGCATCATAGAATGTCACCTTGCCGTTGCTGAGTTCTATCCTGACAGTAGTGGTTTGTGAACAAACCAAGAAAGCCTTGGAAGTCATATTTGTACATACTCCCACCTTGTTAGGATTGAGCACTGCTGCCCGGCTTTCCGGAAAAGAGGGTTTCACACCCTGAGGGAAAGCCGTGATGCGGAAAATATCACCCGAAAGGGCACGGATCGCTACTGTGCCTTTTGGAGTAGGCACTTCGTAATACCCGTTTTCTATGACGATACCCTCCGGAGTGGTGATGGCATAGGAGGCCGTCGAAAAAAGCAAAGCCGAGAGGGCAAAAAGAAGTTTTTTCATTTGTATGTGGTTAATAAACTTTGAACTCTTAACTTTAAGATTTTATTTTAGCAAAGCGCCGTATGGTTGCAATGTGAAAAGACGCATCTCCACATCTTACAACTCGAGATCACCGTCGACAATAACATGCCATGGCAACCCTGAAAGTGCAAGTTTCTCGAGGAAGGGATCAGGATCAAACTCCTCTACATTATGCACACCCGGTTTCACCCATTTGCCGGTAAGGAACATATAAGCCCCCACCATTGCAGGCACGCCTGTGGTGTAGCTCACGGCCTGAGCACCTGTCTCCTTGTAGGCCTCCTCATGTGAACAGTTGTTGTAGATATAATAAGTCGATTCTTTACCTTGTTTGTCGAGCCCGCTGATTCTACATCCTATAGAGGTTTCACCCGTATAGTTTTCTCCGAGGCTACCAGGGTCGGGCAAAACAGCCTTGAGGAACTGGATCGGGATGATTTCCT
Source organism: Muribaculaceae bacterium (assembly GCA_022509205.1). Taxonomy (GTDB): domain Bacteria; phylum Bacteroidota; class Bacteroidia; order Bacteroidales; family Muribaculaceae; genus Lepagella. Next base: position 3,812 of record JAFLTR010000023.1, read on the forward strand.
TACCTTCATACATGACCGGGTCGATTCTTGCCATACCGATATTCTGAATCACACGAAGATGCGTGAGATATTCCTGACCGAAAGTCATCCAGAAGCGAGCACGTCGTATGGTCGGATAGTTTTGCACCAGGCTTTCCAACTCTTCGTGATATAGCAGATAGGATTCACGTGGCCCGATATTGGGATAAGTGAGAGGCTTATGAATTTCCAGGTTTTCTGTCTCCACCCATTTGCCGTCTTCCCAGTATTTCCCTTTCTGAGTGATTTCACGAATATTTATCTCAGGGTTGAAATTTGTGGCGAAAGCTTTCCCATGGTTACCGGCATTACAGTCGACGATATCCAGATATCTCATCTCAGAGAAATGATGTTTTGCGGCATAAGCCACGAAAACTCCGGAGACACCCGGATCGAATCCGCAACCGAGGATTGCGGTGAGACCCGCTTTCTCAAACCTTTCGCGATAGGCCCATTGCCAGCTGTATTCAAAATGTGCCTCATCTTCCGGTTCATAGTTGGCCGTGTCGAGATAATTCACCCCACATTTCAGACAAGCCTCCATGATGGTAAGGTCTTGATAGGGGAGAGCCACATTTATACAGATGTCCGGTTTGTGGCGCCCGAAGAGTTCACAAAGCTGCTCCACGGAATTGGCATCCACCTGATCCGTGACGATATTCTTCGCTCCTATTCTCTCAGCGATCTTGTCGCATTTCGACTTTGTGCGTGAAGCCAACACTATTTCATTGAACACGTCAGGGTTTTGGGCGCACTTGGCAGCCACAACCGTGCCGACGCCGCCGGCTCCGATGATGAGTACTTTTGACATATTTATCCTATCTTTTTTATCCTATTGACTTTCAATTCAGTTGCTCCGTTCCGCTCCCTTCATGCTACTGGCATCCAAATCAATGCACGCAAAAATATGGACGACGGGCATTGACTGCAAAAATAATTAAAATTCTCATAAATTTGCTATATTTGCAAGAGTAACCACTGTTTTTTAAAATCCGGCAAACAATAATAGGATAATGGTTACCGATCAACCGGAAAAATTTAAAGACAAACATAAATTATGAAAAAAGCATTAAAGGGAGTGGTAATCGGGAGTATTGCAGCGATATCCCCTCTGATATCGAAGGCTGCTATGGAAAGTCAGGGCAAGACGGATGTGCTTGTGGTTGAAACAGATGCCTACACTTGGAAAGGCGACACTATATTTCAGAACGAATTCAAGGCATGGGCCGAGAATCCCTACGAGATACGCTCCACCTACAAAGGTCACCCTGGATATTTTATGCCGATCGACCAGGTTTGGACCCGCAAAAATGATTTGAGCGCCTATCCATCCGTGAGCGGCGGCAACCCTTTGCTTGAAGCCGTCTATAACATGGGGCTCGATGAGATGGTTAATGCCGTGGAACCCGACACGACCCTCCGCACCGGGAAAGAATGGGCCGGAGTATGGACCCGCGACGTCAGTTATTCCATCATTCTCTCCATGGCTGCCTTGCAGCCCGAAGCCTCGATGATCTCGCTACTCAAGAAAATAAACGATGACGGGCAGATTATCCAGGACACCGGCTCAGGTGGCGCCTGGCCCATCTCTACCGACCGCATGATATGGACCGTGGCAGCATGGGAAATTTATAAAGTCACCGGTGACAAGAAGTGGTTGGAAACGGTCTATCCCGTAGTGGAACGTTCAATCGCCAAAGATGCCCAGACAGTGATAAGTGAAAACGGACTTATCAAGGGGGAAACATCATTCATTGACTGGAGAGAACAAAGCTATCCGAAATGGATGCAGACCGCCGACATCGCTCAAAGTGAAGCCATGGGCACCAATGTGCTATACGCCGCAGCCCTCAATTGTGCCGCCGAGATGGCCGATGTGCTCGGCAAAAAACAGGAAGCGGCCGAATTTAAGAAAGCCGCCGACAAACTCTCGGCAAACATCGACAAGACATTCTGGATGGACGACAAAGGATATTACGGAATGTATACCTACGGACGCGACAACCTTATCCTTAACCCAAGGGCCGAAACACTCGGGGAGTCCCTCGCAATCCTTTTTGACATCGCCCCTCAGGAGAAGGTGAAAACCATCTCTGAAAATCATCCTGTCACAAAATATGGCGCCCCGGTATTTTATCCCCAGATTTCAGATATGCCCAACTACCATAACAATGCATTGTGGCCATTCGTGGCTTCTTACTGGACTCTGGCACAGGCAAAGGCCGGTAATGAAGAAGGGGTAGTCGAGGGGATCGGGAGTATTGTTCGCCCGGCTGCACTTTTCGCCACAAACAAAGAAAACCTAAACCTCGACAACGGGGATATTTTCACAGAACTTAATTCCTCCAACATGCTCTGGAGCTTATCCGGAAATCTCGCGCTCACCAATCAGATTCTTTTCGGAATCCATTTCGAAAAAGATGGATTGAAGATAGCACCTTTTGTGCCTGAAGTGTTCGGAGGAGAACGAACTCTCTCAAATTTCCCCTATCGAGGAGCAAGAATCAACCTGACTGTTAACGGCTACGGCGACAGCATTGCTTCTGTCTCAATCAACGGTAAACCTCATCAATTCAATAAAAACGGCATACCTGTAAAGACCAAAGGAAAAATTTATCCGACCTTGAAAAACGGAGTTTTGTTTATTCCCGCTGAAATGATTTCTGGAGATTTCAACCTCACGGTGGATATGGACAACAAGCCAATTCCGGCAATGAAGGTGAACCATGTTGCCAATGCCAAAGCTCCGATCACACCAATCACATGGCTTAGCATCGATGAAACTTTGGCCGAACCCGGCACACCTGTCAACAATCTTTTGCAATGGAATCCTATCGAATATATCGGAGAATATATTGTATTGAAGGACGGACAGGAAGTGGCGCGGACCCGCCAGACAAGTTATCCTGCTGTGACCCCGGGAGAATGGCAAGTGATAGGAATTTCCACCGATGGAATCGAAAGTTTTGCCTCCGAACCACGGAGCAACCGTCCGACTCAATTCTGGGATATGGAGGATGAAATGGCTGTGATGGTATCGCCCGAAGTCTCTTATCCCGCAAAAGCAGTGAGAGGATATCATGGTGACGGTTTCGCGGAAACTGACCGGAATATGCCCCCGCTTGTCAAACAAATTGAGGTGCCTCACGATGGCCTCTACTCCATTTCATTCAGATATTCCAATGGTAACGGGCCGGTAAACACGGAAAACAAGGCGGCAATCCGTAGCCTTTACATAGATGGCAAGGATGAAGGCACCATCGTAATGCCGCAAAGGGGTGTAGGCAACTGGGACGACTGGGACAGGTCGAACTCCGTGAAAGTGAACCTCACAAAAGGGGAACACACAATCACCCTCAAATTCAATCCCGAAGACCGGAACATGAACCTTAACACTAACCATGCCTTGATCGACGGTATCGTGGTGGAACAAATCCTTTAGAATTTCCCCGTTATAAGGAGACGCATTCTTATAGACAGGAGAGCCAAAACCCTACTTATGACTGATTATGAAAATATATTGTAAAAACACCAAGGAATATCTGACCATGCTGGGAGGAGAGAAGGTGAGCGACCTTCTTCCCCGTCTAAAAGAAGTGTTGCCGTTCAAACCGATATGCGCATACGTAAACAACAAGACCGAAGACCTTTCCTTTCCCCTCTTCTCACCCAAACAAGTGGAATTTCTTCCCGCCAATTCCGAGACAGGAAAGAGGGTCTATGTCCGCTCCCTCTGTATGATGCTTTATAAAGCAGTGGCCGGGTTGCTCCCCAAAGCCACTCTCAAAATAGACCATTCAATAGCAGGAGGACACTATTGCCGACTTTTGGTGGAGGATGAAGAGATGGTGCCGGATCAAGCTTTCATGGACCTGCTGACAGAGAGAATGCAATCACTTGTTGACTCGGATATTCCTTTCAAACGTCATGAACGACTCACAAAGGATGTAATCGCGATGTATCGTGAACAGGGCCTCGACGCAAAAGTGAATCTTCTCGAAACCCTCCATGAACTCTACACCACTTATTACAACCTGGCAGGTATAGCCGACGGTTTCTACGGACCCTTGGCTCCATCCACAGGGTTTCTCAAAGATTTCGATCTCCGACCCTACAAACAGGGATTTCTTCTCTTCCCACATTCGAAAGAGGAAACAGAAAAAAGTTTAGAGAAGAATCCTCCGGGAGAGAAAATGTTTAAGGCTTTCACCGACCAGCTCCGATTCAACTACATGATAAGAGTGACCAATGTCGGCGACCTTAACCGGGCCGTGCAGGAGAAGCGCACCCCGGGCCTCATCAATGTGGCCGAAGCCATGCATGAAAAACTGATAGGAGAAATTGCCTCGGAAATTGCAGAACGCCGCAAAGAGGGGAATGCCGGAATAGTACTCGTGGCAGGTCCTTCATCATCAGGGAAAACCACCTCCACAAAACGACTTGCAATACATCTGGCCACCAATCTCATAGTGCCGAAAATGATCTCACTTGACGATTATTTCGTTAACCGTGAAGACACCCCTCGTGACGAAACCGGCGACTATGATTTTGAATCCCTATACGCCCTTGACCTTCAGCGCCTCAATTCCGACCTGGAGAAACTTCTGAGGGGAGAGGAGGTGAATATTCCCACTTATTCTTTCGAATTGGGGAAAAGAATCGAAAAGCCCAAACCATTGAGACTCGACAAGAACGATGTGCTATTGATGGAGGGCATTCATGGATTGAATCCAGAACTTACCCATTCCATCGAGGAAAACAAAGTATTCAAGGTATATGTATCTGCCCTGACAACCCTTAAGATCGACAATCATAACTGGATCTCCACGAGCGACAACCGCTTGCTCCGAAGAATAGTCAGAGACTACAAATACCGGGGAACCTCAGCATTGGAATCCATCAGGAGGTGGCCAAGTGTCAGGCGCGGAGAGGAGAAATGGATATTCCCTTATAGTGAGAATGCAGACGCCACTTTCAATTCATCCCTTATCTTTGAAATAGGAGCGATGAAAGAGTTTGCCATACCATTGCTGAGGGAAGTGCCCCGAGATAATGTCAACTATTCCCAGGCCTACCGCCTTATGAAACTTCTGAGCTATTTTGAACCGATTCCGCTCAATCAGATTCCTTCCACATCCCTTCTGCGGGAATTCCTCGGAGGGTCTTCGTTCAATTATTGATTCGATTCCTGAATTCAGAAAGCCGTTTCATAGGGTGTGATTGTGGACTTCCCTACACTGCTTGCAGTCACACTCATCCTTGAGTTTTCCATGCTTCCCCATCAGCCAGTAGATAGCGGGAACTATGAAGATATTTAGGATAGTGGAGGAAATCAACCCTCCAAGAATCACAATGGCCATCGGAGCCTGTATCTCGTTGCCGGGACTGTCGTAGCGGAAAGCCAGGGGAATCAATGCAAACGCTGAGGAAAGTCCGGTCATCAGGATAGGATTAAGTCGGTCGACTGACCCTGTCAATACTCTCCTCTCTAAAGGAATCTTTTCATGAAGCAACTGGTTATAATGTGAAATCAGGAGCATTCCATTGCGCGTAGAAATTCCAAGCAAGGATATAAACCCTATGATGGCAGGAATATTGAGATCGCTTCGAGTGATCCATAAAATCAATATTCCACCGATAATGGCCAGAGGCATATTCAAGAGGATAACCAGCGATTCCCTCACATCCCTGAATTCCGCAAACAATAGGAAAAATATCAGCAGAATTGCGCCCAGGGATGCCAACAGAAGAGTACGCGAGGCAGTTTCTTCACTTTCAAACTGCCCTCCGAAAGAAAGATAGTAACCTTCGGGAAAAGTCACCTCTTCATCCACCCTCTCCCGGATTTCATTTACGGCACTTCTAAGATCCCTTCCGGAAACATTGGCAGAAACCACCAATCGTCTTGAAATATCCTCCCGGTTCACAACGCTCGGTCCGGAAGTCGATATAACTTCTGCTACGGAAGAAAGGGGCACGACACCCTGAGATGTATATATAGGTATATCCAGCAGTTCTTCGATGGATTCGCGGTATTCCGGAGAAACTTTCAACGTTATATCGTAAGGCGCACCCCCGGCATATACTCTCGACACAGGTTCCCCCTTCAACGTTGTCTCAATCAATTGATTCAGTTCGGGCAACGTGACACCGTATTTTGCCATCAGTTCCCGCTTCGGCTTTATTTCTATCTGAGGACGTGGTACCTGTTGCTCAACATTGATATCCACAACACCTTTAACATCCCACATGGCGGAAGCCACACTTTTCCCCAAAGAGAAAAGACGGTCGAGATCATCACCGAAAATCTTCACTGCTATCTGAGCTTCACTGCCCGAAAGCATAGCGTCAATACGGTGGCTTATAGGCTGACCAATCTCGACATTCACCCCGGGGATGGCCTCCAGTTTTTCCCGTATATCATGAGCCACATCCTCACGCTTCCGCCCGGGGCCAAGAGAATATGGCACTTCTATTTCCGATACATTTGAACCCAATGAATGTTCGTCAAGCTCCGCCCGTCCGGTTTTTCGCGCTGTCAGTACCACTTCCGGCACCTCACGTATCAGACTTTCAGCCATCCGGCCAAGACTGTCGCTCATCTCAAGTGATATCCCCGGCAATGCACTTACATTCACAGTAAATGACCCCTCATTGAAAGAGGGGAGAAAACTCCGTCCTAAAAACGGGAACACAATCCCCGCAAACACCAGAAACCCTCCAGCCACAATGAACACAGGAAAGGGTCGGGAAAGAACTTTGCGGAGAGTTCTTTTATAGAATTCCCCGAGCTTCTTCGTGAGGAAAGGTTCCTTTTCCAGATTCCTCTCATTGGATTTATTACCCAGCAAGAACACACACAACACCGGGGTCAGCGTAAGAGCCACAACCGTTGACGCAAGCAAGGCAATGATAAATGAAATTCCAAGTGGAATCAGCAATCGCCCTTCCATTCCCGTGAGGAAGAACAGAGGAAGGAAACTTGCTATTATGATAAGTGAAGAATTAAGTATCGGCATCCTCACCTCCCTTGAGGCTTCAAACACAACCTCCGCAGCAGGCTTGCGTGACTCCACGGGTAGTTGACGATTGTTGCGTAAATGACGGTAGACATTCTCAACATCCACGATAGCATCATCTACCAGCGAACCGATTGCTATGGCAATACCGCCTAAAGTCATTGTATTGACTGAGAATCCCAATGCGTCTATAATCAGGAGTGTGATAATCACCGACATCGGGATTGCCACAGCAGATATAACGGTGGTGCGGATGTTGACAAGGAAAATGAAAAGCACCAGAATCACAAACAAAGCCCCCTCGAAAAGCGACACCTGAAGATTAGACACAGAGTTCCCGATGAATGAGGATTGCCGGAATATATCAGTATTTATATTGATCCCGGCCGGCAAAGAAGGCTCAAGTGTCTCAATAAGATTTATCAGCTTATCCGTAAGCAATATAGAACCCACTCCCGGCTGCTTCGTAACAGTGATCAGCACCGCCGATATGCCATTCAGTGAAGCTTTGCCAATTTCAGGTGTTTTAGCTGCGAACCGCAGTTCGGCTATATCTTCGAGAAGATAAGTATTTCCCGAAGAGGTCACTACCGGTGTTTTCTTCAATTGCTCAATATCTGTAGTAGACAGGGCTGCCTTGATCAGATATTCGTTGTCATAATCATATATAACCCCTCCGGAAGCATTGGAATTAAAACCGCTAAGCGAAGAAGTGACATCATTTAGCGAAACACCCAGCAATTTCATTTTACCCGGAATAAGATTCACAGCATATTCCTCCACTTCCCCTCCGATCACAGAGACCGACGACACACCGCCTACAGCCAACAGACGGGGCCTGATAATGCGGTCGGCAACCGACCTCAACTCACCCTGCGACAGAGAATCAGATGTGAGACCGATAATCAGGATTTCACCTAAAATTGAAGAAGAAGGCCCCAAGGTAGGAGTACCTACATCGCCCGGAAGACTCGATGAAATCGAAGGAAGTCTTTCCGAAACAAGCTGTCGGGCATCTTTGATGCCGGTAGACCAGTCAAACTCTATCCACACTACTGAAAAACCTGTAGATGAAGAACTCCTTACTCTCCTGACTCCCGGAATACCGTTGAGTGCAGTCTCAACAGGAAACGTCACCAATTGTTCTACCTCCTCCGGTGCCATACCCGGAGCCTCGGTCATCACCACAACGGTCGGTGCGTTCAGATCAGGGAATATGTCTACCTCCGTCTTGAACAGAGCCATCACTCCCGCAGCAAGTATCAGGAAACTGAGAAACAGCACCAGAAACCTGTTGTCGAGAGAAAAACGTATGATCCTGTCAAGCATGGTGAATTAATGGTTATGACTATGTGATGGGGGCGCAACTGCTGAAATTTCCACCATTCTCACAATCGAAGCACCTTTTGACACCACCCTTTCCCCCGGATTCAATCCCTCTTTTATCTCTATTCTTTCTCCATCAGAAGATCCGGTCTTAACGAGCCGTTTCTCAAAGCCGTGTTCATCGGCAACATAAGCATACTTGTTGCCCTGGATCTCCACCAGGGCATCTTTAGGCAGAGAGATAACACCCTCACGGTCTCCGCATAAAAGAAACACTTCGGCATATCCCCCGGGAGAAGTAATGGGATTGCCCTCAAAGGAAAAATAAACCGGTATATATCCATTGTTGATACCTGCTGTTCCTTCCGATAATTTTTTCCCGCCATGAGTTTCCAATTTAACAAGTTCACCCCCTTCCGGTATAAAATTGGCACTCTCCAGATGAGAAAGGTGTCTCGCCTCCCGGGCAGGCAAGTCGGCCTTCAGAATCTGACGGCTGTTTTGAACCACCGAGGCTATCGGTTCACCCACATCCACATAATCACCGTTTTTTACAAAGAGATTTACCAGAGTGCCTCCCTTTCCCGCTATAATATTGGCAGCGCCTGCCGAACCCTCCTTACCGGCAAGGGCCTCAGCCTCACGGTAAACCCGCTCCGCCTCTCGGAAAGTGGATGCAGTCACCAATCTTTCCTCATATAATTGTTTGAGGCGTTCATACTCCGTTTTTGCTGCTTCCAGATTAGCACGGGCTGCCTGATTCTGATCCCCTCCCTGCACCCCGGCTGTGGATATGCTGCCTATATTTTGACCGGCCTTGATTGAAATTCCTTCATTGACTCCGGGAGTTAAGGTCACAATCCCACTCTTTTTGGCAACTATAGTCTGTAAATCACTCCCGGACGCCTCTATACTCCCGGAAGTCTTGATTACATCATGGAAAATTGCGGGATTCACAACCTCCGTCTCAATTCCAAACCGGGCCATATTCTCCTTGGAAATCACAATTTCCTCTCCGGAATGAGACTCTTCCTCTTCATGCTCCTCGGGTTTCTCCCCGCATGACAACAGTAGAGAGAATAGCATAAAAGGCATATAACCAAGCCGCATAAAAGTGGAAATTTTCATAAAAAAGGATTATTAACTTTCATACAAAGTTAATAATCCTTTTATGCAACCCGGTTGCATATTTGTCACCTCACCGACCTCTGCAATCTTTCAGGGTCTAAAACTTTTCAGACGAGCACGGATTCAGGAATGGGCCGGATATTGTAGGTGCTTGCCATACTTTCCCCATAGGCTCCGGCACTTCTCAGCGCAATCAGGTCGCCCCTGCGGGTCAACGGCAATTTTTCATCCTTACCGAAGACATCGGATGATTCGCAGATAGGTCCCACCACATCATAGGTTTCTATTTCGGAATCCTTGTCGGCCGTCAGATTCTCTACCTTGTGATGCGCTCCATACAGTGCCGGACGCAACAAGTCGTTCATTCCCGCATCCAGGATTATGAACCTACGGTCGATACCCTGCTTAACATAAGTCACCTGCGAAATCAGCGAACCGCATTGCCCCACAACGGCTCTACCGAGTTCACAGTGCACCTCCTGACCCTCTCTGAGTTGGAGAGTAGACAGCAACGTGTCGAAATATCCTTTGAAATCCGGGATAGGATTTTTATCAGGCTCATCATAATCTATTCCGAGACCCCCTCCCACATTCAATATTTTGAATTCGACACCCTTTCTTTCATATTCTTCCACAAGTTGATTGATCTTACCGCAGAGATATCTGAAAGGTGCCATATCCGTGATTTGAGATCCTATATGGAAATGCAATCCCACAAGATTCAGAAATTCGGAGTTGCGACTGAATTCCACGGCCTCGGCCAACAAAGACAGATGTATTCCGAATTTGTTTTCCTCAAGACCGGTGGTGATATAATGATGTGTGTGGGCATCGATATTCGGATTAACCCTAAGGCAGACATTTGGTTTATAGCCATATTCTTCGGCAAGCTGTTCAAGCACCTTAAGTTCTTCGATACTTTCCACGTTGAAATAGGCTATACCCGATTTCATTCCAAGTATCAGTTCCCGGTCAGTCTTTCCCACCCCGGCATAACAGATTGTGTCAGGTTTAAAACCGGCGTTAATGGCAGCCGTCACCTCCCGGCCGCTCACACAATCAGCTCCCAGACCTGCTTCCGAGATGACTTTAAGGAGCTTTTTATTACTATTTGCCTTGACTGCATAATGCACTTTCACGGGAGTGCCGGATATGCATCTGTTGATTTCATCGAGTGTGGCCTGAAGAATTTGGTAGTCATACCAATAGAGTGGGGTCTTGAGACCCTTGGCAAGATCGATATCGATATTCATAAACCTGTAGAAAAATTTTTGCAAAATTGCTGAAAATCTATCAAAAAACAATAAAACCGGAATAAAATGATAGATTATCTGCCTATTAGGCGATAGTTTCGCTATTTCAGATAGATTTGTGTCAAGGGACCTATAAAATGTTGCCATGAAAGGCGCCGGGAATAAGTCTGAAAAGCATTTTCCCCCATTTTGAGCCGAAGTTCGGGGTCATCAGCCAATTTGCGGATATTATCAGCAAGAAACGCCGGGTTGGCAGGAGGAGTGAGAAGACCCTCCCATCCGTCAGTTATATATTCGGGTTGCGCTCCGTTGGAAGAGCATACCTGCGGTCGTCCCACCGCCATATATTCAATATTTGCGAGACCGAAAGCCTCTTCCTGGATAGAGGGCAAGACTCCGAAATCACATTCCCGGATAAGAGGGAGAGGGTCGTCGGTGTGTTTGTGCCAGTCGATCAGATCCATGACTCCTCGCGAAATCGCCCTTCTCCTGATTTTATCAAGGAAATCGGGGGTGCCGCTTCCCACAATTCTTAATCTCAATCTCTTTCCTTTCAGCATCGCCATTGCATCAATCAGCGTTTCAAGCCCTTTGCCGGCTTTGAGGGGGCCATGAAACATGGCAGTGAGCGGTCTGTTGGTGGTGGGGGCGCAATATTCCGGTGCTGCTATGTTCAGACTATTGTGGATCACGTAAAGACGGTTGGGATCAATAGGCATAAGGCGGTTGTGCCATGTCGACAAGAAACGGTCCCGAGCGGCACGCGACACAAAAACAAGAGAATCTATATTCCGATAGATTAGTTTAAGTAGCCATGAGTCTACAGCACGCCTCACTTTATGGCGTGTCATCACCACTTTCACATTCTTTTTTCCCGAGAGCTTACGTGCGGCCAGAGCCGTAAAGACGTTACGGAAACCATGTGCATGTACCACGGTATCTTCCGGCATCTCCTTAAGTTTCCTGGCAAGAGTGCGTATGGAATAGAAATCGGAGAATCCCTGCAAGGGAGCATGAAAGAGATTGATACCCTCCTTCTCAAAAAGGGAGTCTACAGCTTTTGCATCACGCGTAAGGGCCCAGACGTTCCATCCGACGCCATGGAAATGCCGGCAAATGTCAAGGGCATAGCGAGGGATTCCGGCCCAGCGGTTGTCGCTGACGATATGGATAAGATTCATCAGTTGGTGGCCGCGAGCATCACCTTTATGTCAACGCTCGGAAGATTGAGGAAGGAGCCGATCAGTTTGTCGACGAGTTTTCCACGGAATGTCACCATACCGCACTGAACGCCGGGGGTAGAAGCAATCATGTGGTTAACACCACCTTTCACCAGCATATCGTCGAAGAAATTGACAATTACGTTTGAAAGGGCCATAGCAACGGTGCGAGGCACGGATATCGAGGGATGTGTTTCCCGGAAATTCAGCAGATACACAGAGTCTTTGAGAGCCGGGGAAAGATTCTTGGGGAATTCAAAGTTACGGGTGCACTCCCCTATGAGTATCACGTCGGCGCTTTTCACGCGATTGAAGAGCACACGCGGATGAATGGCAATTGTGTTGAGGTTTTCACCGCAAATACGTTTTGCACGTTGCAATGCCGCGATGTCATTATTCATCAGTGTGACAAAGGCACCGGCTGCCATAGCAGCCTTGGCTGCAGAATAAACCACATTGCCATCTCCGATGATAAGCACCTCACAAGGATTGATACCGGCCACCCCGGCAAGAAGCACTCCTTTACCCCCTCCAAGATAGGAAAGGAATTCCTGCGCATAAATAATTGCCCCTCTTCCGTCGATTTCATCAATAATATTGGCGAAAACGGGTTCATCATTATGACTAAGCATATTATCGAGACAGCAGGAGGTGATTTCTTTATCCAAAAGGGCCTTGATCACGTTTACATCGAAGAGACCCGCACCCATCATTGTGAAAAGAGCCGCACCTTTCTTCATTTTATGGATATCATGGGCATGGAGCGGACGATAAGACAGCACCACATCCGCTTTCAAAGCCTCGCTTCTCGTGACTATATTCACGCCATATTCCCTATAGCTCGAATCCGGGAAACTGATATCCGTGGCAGCCCCTTTTTCCATCAATATTCTGATACCCGATGATGTGAGCAGACCGGATCCTTCAGGAGTCAGAAGGAAGCGCGTTTCATCCGTGTCGGAATAGTTGCCCACCAATCCTAAGGTAAGTGCCGGCTCCATAGTGTCGGTGTCTACGGGTTGAAGTTTCGTCTTTAGTTCGAAATCTGTGATGGTCTTGTCTGTCATGGCAAAAGATATGAGGAGGGATAAGACTCATTTTTTCAAGGGCTGTCTCCTTCATTAAAGCAAAGGTAAGGAAAAGGGTCGGTAAATGCAAGTTTTAGAGGTTTGCAACCTCAAAAAGACTCTTTACCGTTTTTTAGCCGTATTTTATTAAAGAGAATCAGAGATCGCGGAAAAGGGAGGGATAAGAATTTATGAATTCTTCTACATTCGTTTCTATCTGTTCCTGATTTTCAAGGTCATCACCGTGCCATTTGAGTTTTGCCTCCATATAGCGGGGGAGTCGTTCACATAATTGTGAGAGAATTTGCTCCTCTATCTCATCGTCGGATTTATTAGCCACAATCGGTCGCGTTTCATTTTCTGCCTGCAAGCGCGAAATCAAAACTGGAGTGGATGTTTCGAGAAAGACGGTGATCCCATTCTCGTTGAGGTAATCCATATTGTCAAAATGACATGGAGTGCCTCCACCACAAGCTATAACGCAATGAGGTGTTTCCGAGGTCGCTTCCCTCAGTCTCCGGCTTTCTATCTTTCTGAAACCATCTTCACCCTCCTCACTGAACAGCTCATTGATACTTCTCTCCTCCTTTTCCTCGACATAACGGTCGAGATCTATGAAAGGTATCTTGAGCTGGCGGGCGAGTTCGCTTCCGAAGGTGGTTTTGCCCGAAGCCATATATCCGACAATATAGAAAATCATATTGAATTTAATAGCCTTGGAATATGGGTGTAAATTTACTAAAAATTTTAGAGCCCGGTCAACAAATTTTGTTAAAATCAGGGGTTCACAACATCAGCCGACGTGAGCGGGCGGAAAGTGTGGCCCTTTGTTCCGGAGATAGGGAGTTATAATAACGTAGCCACTGCAATCTACGCGAGGAGACCAGGGAATCCAATGCCCTATATTTTTCATTGAGCCATGGTTCATTTCGATTTTGCCGTAATGTATCGAGCAAAGCGAGAGCGGCCTTCCCCTCATAGAATGTGGAATCAGAGATTGTAAAAGAGCCGGGCAATACTTTCTCATAGGGTAAAACATCCAGCAATTCTTCGACAGTATGAATAGCAAGGGAAGTGTCTCCCAGTTGCATCAATCTATCGGCAGCTATAATAAGTTCACCCCTGTAGCGTCGGCTGCGGTCAGCTACCACCGGATCTACATAATGGTCATTTCGGGGTAATCGTGAAAGTTTTGTAATCTCTCGTCCAACTGAGGTTTCATAAAGCCTGTTGATGACGGAATCAGGAAGCCAGGGAGCATAGATTTCTCCGAACGGAAGACTTTGCAAGGCCGGTTTAAGGGGCTTATAGAATGCGGCTTCAATCAGATAAGGGAAAAAGAGGGGCCGGGGGTCAGGACTTCTTAATTGCGATGCAAGGATATCCAAAAGCATAAGATGACGCAACTGCATGAATGAACTGCCGGATGTGAATTCCCTGAGATTGATTGTTACCGAATCTCCCCCCGATGACGGGATTGTCACATGAGACACCGGGAACTGAGGATATCCACCTCCTCTCAGGCCTGCGGAATAGAGACTATCGAGAGCTTCGGTGAGTGGAAGAGGATGGCAAGAAGAGGATTGGGGGATCTGAGTGAGAATAAATCCGTCATAAGCGATTTGAGGCGTGGTGGAGATCGTGGTTATGCCTCTTTCACCCTGCTTTTTAAGATTAATGACATAGGAGGGAAGGGAGAGGTAGGTGACATCGACCGGTGTATGTGATATGGTTTGCGGAATCACTTCAGTTGCATACCAGAGTGGGAAAGTGGAATTATCCCCCTGCGTGAAAATTATCGCCGGGAGCTCAAAATCAAGGAGGGAAGACACGTAAAGATCGGTTTCATAACGTCCTCGACGGTCATGGTCGTTGAAGTTTTCTGCAGCCATTAAAGACGGGAGACCCAAAGATAGCACGGCAGCCACAATCAGGCGTCCTTTTCTCAACCGGGCTACACAACCGAAAACCCCGGCAGCTATCCACATTGCAAAAGCCATATAAGACACCAGAAATGTATAATCTCTTTCACGCGGCTCTCCGGGGCTCTGATTAAGGTAAGCCACGATGGCAATGCTTGTCATCACGAAAAGTAAGGCAATCAATGTGAGAAGTCTTCGAGGCCTGCGCCCCGCAATCGATAGATATATAATTCCAATCACTCCGAAAAGAAAGGGTAGTCCGAAGTATCTGTTCCTTCCGGGGTTATTCTCACCGATTTCCGGTGGAATCGTGTCTGTGACACCAAGATAACTGTCGACAAAGGGAAGACCGGTGATGAAGTTGCCGTGTTCTATCTCGCCCATGGAGGGATAATCGTTTTGCCGTCCTATAAAATTCCAGAAAAGATAACGGAAATACATATAGTAGGATTGATAGGCTATGAAAAACCTGAAGTTTTGCCAATAGGTGGGTCTGTATGACATCACTTCCGGTCTCGAACTCCCTGAGGCGGAGGAGAGATACATTCTCGTGGTGGGATTTCCGGCAGAATCTATAGTTTCGGATATAGGGATTCTGAGCATAGACTCTTCGGTCATGTCGGCCCAGTCGGCATAGGCCGCACGGTCGGCAGTTTTCCGGGAGGTTATTCTGGGCAACCACATATCAAGTTCCGGAGTGAGTCTCTGGCTGAATTTATAGTCGGTCAGTACATATCCGACCCCTTTTTCAGCCACCCGCCGATTATCAGCCGAATCTTCAGATGACAACATCCCGCTCCTATGGTTGAAATGCCCTCCTTTAACGGCTTGATCGTAACGGGCTTTCCCTTTCTTTAGGATATAACGGGAATAAACAGGTTTCCCGTCCACGAAAGTTTCCTCAAACATAGGACGTGAGTAAGGTGTGTTTCCATAAAGAAGCGGGGCGGACGGATATTGCTCCCGCTGGATATAGGAGGAAAGTGCAAATATATTGTCGGGCACTCCCTGATTCATCGGGGGATAAGCGTTTCCTCTGATCAATATTATTCCGAAAGATGAGAAACCCAGAAGAATGAATGCCAGGGCCCACACCGCTGTGTTAAGCTTCAGAGCCTTATTGCGTAATGACGATTTTTTTTTCAGGCCTATCCTGTGTAGATTCTCTGTCAGACCCAGACTGATGATGATAAGGATAAAAATGAGAAGTGAAAAAATAATGACTCCGGAATGATAAGGCAATCCGAGTCGGTTTACACTTAAGAGTTCAAATGCTCCCGCACCAAACAATACCCCGGGTATAACACCCATCAGGATCTCACCTATTCCGCAACAGGAAACAAGGATCCAGAAAATTACCCATATCGGATTGGTTTTACGGGGATGATATTTATAGAATACAATAAGCGTGAAAACCGGAATAAGGAGCAGGTTCAACTGATGCACCCCGAGCGATAGACCTGTGATGTATGCAAGCAGGATAAGTATTCGGGTTCTTCTGCCTGTAGATTTCTCGAAGCTCCATATTGCCATAAGCCAAAGCGACAGGGCAGACAGGAATGCCGACATCGCATAAACCTCAGCTTCAACTGCAGAATACCATGCTGAATCACAGAGGGCAAATGTCAGGGATGCTCCAAATGAAATTATGCCGCTTAGGATTGCCCGATCAGAGGAATGGCGTTTTTGAAGTTTTTCCACCCCTATGAAAATCAGTCGACAAAGGAAGAATGTGGCGAAAGCCATCAACAGCCCGCTGCAAAGATTTATTACATAGGCATGTAGATGGACGGGGAAAGGAATGGTGGCCGCCCTCATTGCAAGCGTCCATATCGGGTTACCCGGGGGATGGCCTACTTCCATCCGGGAGGCCACAGTGACATATTCCGGACAGTCCCAATAGGAGACGCCGGGGTCACAAGTGATCCAATAAAAAGTCAGGGATACGGCAAAAACTGCCCAGGAGGAAATATTCAGGGATAGTCGGGACTTCATGGAAAGCCTGGCGCCGGGAATTAGGTTATTCGGTCTTAGCGGGTTATCCCTTTGTCGAGAAGCCGGTGTTTCACCATCATTCTTACCCTCGTGGGCAAAATTCCGATGAAGAAGATGGAAAACCGGTTGAGCCAGCCGTTGATATATTGCTTTTTCTTCTTGAGCATCTTTCCCACCGCCTTACGTGCAAAAGTTTCCGGCGTCTGGAGCACACCGATGGCAACGGCAAAGCGTTTCCATTTTTCCGGCAATCCGAAAAGATCGGTGGCGATACCGCCGGGGCAGGCCACGGTGACACCCACACCATAATCTTTCATTTCATAATGAAGGGCTCTTGAGAATACCCGGATATAAGCCTTTGTGGATGAATACATTGCGAGACCCGGCATGGGCATCCAACATGACATCGAACTCATGTTAAGTAGCCATCCGGATCCCTGGGGTTTGCGACGCCCCACAAACCATTGAGAAAGAAGAGTAACGGCCCTGACATGGAGATCGACAAAGGTCTCAAGTTTCCTCGTTTCGGTGGCCGTGATCGGCTTGAAGGAGAATATGCCCGCATTATTGATCAGAATGTCGGGGTCAAGTTGATTTTCACAACAATAATTTTCCAGATCCTCCACTATCGAAGGAGAGGTGAGATCGGCTTTCATGGTGAAGATCCGTCCAACGGCTATTTCTTCTTTGGCTTTGAGTAGACGTTCTTCGCTGATATCGAGCAAAATAGTTGCAGCCCCCATGGCAGCCAGAGTTTTGGCAAATTCAAGCCCGATACCGCCTGCTGCCCCGGTTATGATGGCTGTATGGCTCGATAGGTCACGCTTTTTTGCCATTCTTTTTCAAGATTTTCTCAATCTCCCGGCAAATCCCTTTCGGGAGATTTTCCTGATGCTGATAGCAAGCCATATCCTTGGAATACATCCTTGCGATACAGTAGTTAACATGGTCGCATCCTGAAATATGACTCTCATCGGCTTTCATCTTATTGACAAATTCCGGGTCATTGAGCAGGGCTCTCCCCATCTGAAGAAATTCAAAACCCTCCTCGTCGATTATTCTGTCGGCATCCTGACGACTCGTCACTCCTCCCACATACACCAAAGGTATGTTCAGTTCACGGCGGAAGAGTCGAGCCTGCTCAAGAAAATAGAGAGGTTTGAAATCATGCTGAGGCACCATTACATTACCAAACATTCTGACAGAATATTTCAGCCATAGTTGAGGCATATAATGGGTCATTGTGTGGATAGGCATTCTGCCACGCATCACATACATGGGGGCTTTACTGACAAAACCGCCGGAGAGCACCAGTGCATGTGCACCGGAACTTTCCAATGCTTTGCCCACTTTCAGACAGTCATCCTCCTGCAATCCGGACTTGAAGCCGTCGTTCATATTGATTTTAACGAGCACACCCATGTCGGAACCGGCAGCCTTCATAACCTCCTCCATACATTCATGCATGAACTTCATTCGGTTTTCGAGGGATCCGCCATATTCATCGCGGCGTTTGTTAGTATAAGGAGAAAGGAACTGTGAGATAAGATACCCGTGGCCGGCATGGATTTCCACACAATCGAATCCGGCATCGCGTGCCGTATTCACAGCCACTCCGAAATCTTTTGCTATCTGTTTGAGTTCATCTTTCCTCAGCCCCCTTACAATAGTAGGAGAGTAAAGATTGATACCCGTTGAAGCTCCAACAGGAATCTGTCCTGCAGTGGAACGATGGGTCATGTTACCACAATGGCCGATCTGGATTGAAGCCCGGGCTCCTTCGGCATGCACTTCATCGGTTAGTTCCCTCAGTGAGGGCACTATCTCCGGACGCAACCAAAGCTGGGAGTCGAACGAGAGCGCCGACCGACATATCCCGGCGTAGGCGACGGTGGTCATACCCACTCCGCCTTTTGCCACAGACACATGATAGTCTTTCAATTGCTGAGTGGGATTATTGTCTTTACCCATTCCTTCGAATGCGGCGCTGCGTATGGTGCGATTTCTCAAAGTCACTGGTCCGATAGCAGCCGGTGTGAATAATTTCTTATCTGCCATACTTTTGTATCAATAAAGGAACGGAATGATGAAACGACGCCCAAGGGAGGAATATTTGTCGCCAAATTCGTCACAATATTTCCTATGGATCGCCCTGGCTCTTGGGGCAAGGTTGGCAAAAGTCCACAATGCGAACACCAGTCCTGCGAGCGACCATGAAAGGATAGCGAATCCTATCCATTCTACCGTTTCACCGAAATAATTGGCCGAGGCAACATATCTGTAGAAACCTTTGTTGGGTATGTAATGTCTTGAATCACCCGGAGCCCTCAAGGAGCGTATCACATGGTCGGAATGTAGATTGATTGCAAAACCGGCCAGGAAAATAAATGTGCCCAGGAAAAAGAGAGGGGAGAGAAGCCAGGAGGGGGTATAGAGGTCAGCCGGGGCGAGATAAAATAGCCATCCACCTATCAGATAAGCATTGATGGCATTAAAGATCATACCCATTGCGATAATTGCCAGAGGCATCCGGTTTTTCCCTCTTATCAGGAAAGGGAAAATGAATGTTCGCTGGAAATAATGCATCTCGAAAAGAGCGGCCATTACGCATGGAGCCGGATCGCCTCCCCGAGGACTCAGGGCCCACAACACCGCCATACAAGAAAAGGCAGGAAGTTCCATAATGAACCATCCCACCTTGTTGTTCAAGGCCGGTCCCCATCTCCGGGAACTCATCATGCCATAACCGGCATCGATCCTATGTAACGCAAAAAAGACTATGACGGCCAGCACCGCCATAGTAGTGAGAACGATATAATAACCTGTCGGATGAAATAATTTTTCCACCTTACTGAGCCGGAGTGCTCACAGGAGCCGGAGCCGGCATAGTTGTTTCAACCGGTGACACAGAGATCGCTGATTTAGCCGAGGGCTTGGTGATGGTGAAAGAAGCAAG
Source organism: Muribaculaceae bacterium (assembly GCA_022509205.1). Classification (GTDB taxonomy): domain Bacteria; phylum Bacteroidota; class Bacteroidia; order Bacteroidales; family Muribaculaceae; genus Lepagella. The sequence continues at coordinate 23,716 of JAFLTR010000023.1, forward strand.
GATGCTGATCACGCAGATAAACACTGCCAGGCTCCATGTAGCTTTCTCTATGAAATCAGTGGTTTTTCTGTAACCCAGAAATTGGTTACCCTGGGAATAATCGGAGGCAAGACCTCCACCTTTTGATTTTTGAATCAATACGGCTCCGATGAGAAGAACACAAGCCAATACGATCAGAATACTAAGAAAAATATACATTTTAATATTGTTTATAATTTTCTAATGCGATCAGTTTTTTTAAAAAACGGATTTGGTGTGCAAAATAAATATTTTTCTGCGGATTATTCAAATTTTGTGTGTTAATAAATTCCAAAGCCTCCCTGTATCTCTTCTCTTTTATAAGTTTTGAGAGGGTTGTCTCAGGTGTTTCAGAGGGCTCTTCAGGTATATAGCCCACTGGCCTCAGATCCTTCCCATATTTGTCGAGGAATGCGTCTATCGTGTCCATTGTAGGGGATAGCGGTGGATCCATGGGGTCTAAAGTGGAAAGGGACGTAGCTTCCAACTCGGGATATAATTTAGGCAATGGATGAACATCCTCGCCGAGAATCAGGCGCAATGCCACCGGGTCGCCGATATTCACGGCGATTTTCCCGGCCAAAAGCCGGGCTTTTTCTTCATTAGGGTCTAAAAGACGGTATGCCTCGACTGCCGGCACTATGTAGTAGGAAGCTTCCAATTTTTTCTGTCAATTTTTTTGCTATCAAAGAAAAGTTGATAAACCCTTTTAATTTGAATGAAACGGTAAAACACGAAGAGTCTTCTGTCACCAGTTGCCAAGAGTGGCATTGAATATCAGGTTGACGAGTTCGTCGCAGATTTCATTGCAGAGGTCATCCTGCACATCGGTAAGCATCAGAGTGCTCGAAAATTGCCGATAAGCGGAAAACGACTGGTCGATATCGTTGCTGGGATTCTTTGTGTCGGTGTATTTCACTCTCACAGTGATTGTGAGACGCGTCTCGGTGGCATAGGCGTCTTCTCCCACAGATTGGGGGGAAAGGCTGTAACCGGTGATTTCTCCCGTCATTTCAAGGTCGGCATTTCCATCGATCTCCTGAAGACGGGTCTGACGGGTCACCGTGTCGAGAAGTTTGTTCTCAAAGGTCTGTTGCAAGGGTGGGTAAACCAAGGCGGCGCGTATCGGAAATTCCGTTATGTCTATGGTCTTGTAAATATCATAGTTCAAAGCCGAACCGTTGAATTTATAAGAAGGTATGCATCCCTGAAGCATGGCCATCAGAGGGAGAACAACCACCCATAAGCAATATTTTAGAAATAGTCTTTTCATTATTCTTCTTTAACCCGGGCCACCTGATTTTTATTTTATCAACCATCTGATTTTAACAAAATTTGGGTATGCTCTTCGCCCGTTTCCAAAGGGTTTTAATATTCTCCTATGCCAAATTCATGAATCTTGCGATAGAGCGTGCGCTGGGATATATTCAGTTCTTCAGCTGTGGCCTTTTTATTGCCGTTGTTTCTTTTGAGGGCCGCCATGATGGTTTCCTTTTCCGCAAGTTCCAAAGGCGACACTATAGGTTCCGGGTCAGTTGCCACTCCGTTTTCCCGAGATGGCTCGGGTTCATATTTTATAAGGGAATGCACCTTTTCGGGTTTCAGCAGCGGAGCCTCGGCTGTGGTCATTGCCTCTACCTTTCGGTTCAGTTCCTGAATTTCGGTTCGCAGCCCATAAATCAATTGCCATAACATTTCTCGTTCCGCTTCATATTTATGATCGGAGGAAGTGGGCACGAGCGAAGCATTATCCGAATAATCCATGGGCAGGAGAGAAAGCAGGGTATGGCGGTCGATCTCTTCCCCCGCATTGAAAAGGGCGAGCTGTTCCACCACATTTTTCAATTGTCGGACATTGCCGGGCCATCGGTAGAGAAGCATGGCCCTTTGGGAGTCTTCTGAAAACGTGATCGAGGGCATGACATATTTTTCAGCAAAGTCGGCAGCAAATTTGCGTGCGAGTAATACAACATCATCCCCACGGTCGTGAAGTGAAGGAACATTGATAACTACTGTAGACAGGCGATAATAGAGGTCTTCACGGAATTTTCCCTTTTCTACAGCTTTCAATAGATTAACGTTGGTGGCTGCCACGATACGTATGTCTGTTTTTTGCACCACCGAAGAACCCACCTTAAGGAATTCGCCTGTCTCCAGCACGCGCAGGAGTCGTGCCTGCGTAGTCAGGGGCAACTCTGCCACCTCATCAAGGAAAATAGTGCCACCATCGGCTTCCTCGAAATAGCCTTTGCGGGTGCTTATCGCTCCGGTGAAACTTCCCTTTTCGTGACCGAAAAGTTCCGAATCTATCGTGCCTTCAGGTATGGCCCCGCAATTCACGGCTATATATTTTTTGTGTTTCCTGGCTCCATACGCATGGATGATTTTCGGAAAAAATTCCTTGCCGCTACCGCTTTCACCGGTCACAAGCACGGAGAGGTCGATAGGTGCAACCTTCACAGCTCTGCCGATAGCCTCAAGCAGCGCCGGAGAATTACCAATTATAGAGAACCGTTGTTTTACACTTGCTATCTCATCCATATCTATGTCTGATTACAGGGGGTCTGTAGTTAGAAAGCCTCCACCTTAGAGGGGTCGAAAGGGGTGCCGGGACCTTTCACATTTTGAAGTTCGAAGGTCTTTGCCCGTAGGAAATCTCCGAGTTGCTGTAGAGTCTCAAATTTGTTCTGCTCCTCCACAGATATGGGATTGCCGAAAGAAACCCGTATATCCTTATGATAAGAAGCAAACAATTCTCTTGGCAGGCGTGCCGTTCGCAGCCTCCAGTCTATCAGCCCAAGGATATTGCAGAAAGTGGAGTTTCGGCAATGGAAATATACCGGGATCACAGGCACCTGCAATTGCCGGATAAGGCGGATGATGATTTCTTTCCAGGGGTTGTCGGTGATGTTAAGTTTCCAGTCTACTTTGGAGATAGACCCGGCCGGGAAAAATCCCAGGGGATGGCCGGCCTTTACATGGTTGATCGCTTCACGCATCCCGTGAAGCGTGATTTTCTTTTTCTCCGGGTCATCGCTTTTCTGAGGGTCGACCGCAATAAAACCGGGTCGCATGGCCTGTAGGTGGTTGAGGATCAGATTAACCATCACTTTAAAGTCAGGCCTCATCAGTCCCACCAGATAAAGGAGTGTTATCCCGTCGTAGCTGCCGATAGGATGATTGCTAACCGTGATGAACGGACCGGTCTTAAATTCTTTCAGCACGTCGTAATTATCCGTGGTGATATTCCATTTATATTCATCCTCGGCCAAAGCTTTTGCAAAATCCACCCCAAGACGATTTGTGAATTTTCCATGGACATAATTCACTTTATCCATAGCGATGAACCGCAACGCCCAGTCAACCAGTTTGGGATGCTTCGCCAAGGCGGGCACCATCTTCATTACGTCATCACGGTTGATGACATCGGGACGGACATAAAACTCAGTTTTCGTTTCCTCCATAATCTTAGAAAGATAGAAAATGCAAAGGTAACGAAAACATAGAACTTTGAAAAATCCAATAGCAAACAGATGCTAAGAGAAGAGTGTGACATGGAAAAAGGAGAAGATAGGAGAGGGAAGCGTAAAATAAGATGGGAAAAAGAGTTCGCATCAAAAAAAAACAGGGGTTGCAAAAATATTTTGGTACTATGTATTGCATAGTACTAAATTTATTCATATCTTTGCACCGAAATAACCAAACCACTACTTACAAAATTTCAAGACCTTTCATTAAGAGTGAAAAATTTATCGGCGAACCCAATTTAGAAACTGCTGGCTCAGCCACTACGGATCATAGACTAAATTAATGGTTAAATTGCTTTTCCATTAAAAACATCACTTAATTCTCTACTGAAAAACTAAAAACCACTACTTACATCATTTAAATTATGACAATGAACGAAGAGAGTAACATCAGATCGCAAATGAGAAAGGGGATTCTTGAGTATTGCGTGCTCCTCATCCTTAGGAAAGGGCGGGCTTACCCATCCGATATCATTTCTCAATTAAGTCAGGCCAATCTGATTGTCGTGGAGGGCACAATATACACGCTGCTCAACCGACTGAGAAAGGAGGGGAAACTGACTTATGAATGGCAGGAAAGCACGATGGGCCCTCCCCGAAAATATTACAGTATCACACCTTTTGGTCTAGACACCCTATCGGACATGACGAAGGCTTGGGATGAAATCGTTGAAAATGTCAACCACTTCAGAAAAGAGATCTTCTAAATAAAAAATACTTGTAGACCGCCAATACAGACCAAGCGGAAATCAATAGAGTGGTTGATGATTGCCTTTTTAATACACCCTTCATACTATAAGACTAAATTTTAATTCGATTTGGAGTTTTAAATTTTGAACAAATGAAAAGAACTATAAATATAAATCTTGCAGGTTATCCTTTCACTATTGACGAAGATGCCTATTCTCTCCTCAAGGATTATCTTGACACCATACGTTATGCCTTTGAAACTTCCGACGACACCGGGGAAATTGCCAATGATATCGAGGCTCGAATTTCCGAAATACTGATTGAAGCCAACGACTCTTCCGTCAGGATTATCACACTCGAAGAAATTTCCGATGTTATCGAAAGAATCGGGCGTCCTACAGATTTTATAGATGTTGAGACCTCCGACACCAACGACCCGGGTTCGGAAGAAGCAGTCGGAGAGAGGGCAGGAGATACCCGGTCAAGCGCTACGCCACCGCCATATAATCCAAACAGATATTCAGGGAATTCTTTTACAAGGAAACGTATGTTCCGAGATCCCCAGAATGCAATGTTGGGAGGCGTATGCAGTGGTCTCGCTTACTATTTCAATATAGATGTGACCATATTGAGGCTCATCACAATATTGCTGTTTTTCTTGTCTGCAACCATTGTTGCCGTGGCCTATATAATACTATGGATCGTGCTTCCTGTGGCTTCCACTCCTCTTCAAAGGATGCAGATGATGGGGGAGGACACAACAGTGGAAAATATCGGCAGGAATGTCACCGGAAATTTTCAGGACCATAATGATGCGCGTTTCACACCGTCTCCCGACAACAGATCCGGCTTCCATAAATTTCTTTCAACAGCTTTTTCAATTCTTTCAAAATGTTTGATAATTCTGGGGTTGATAATCGGAGTGCCGATTTTAGTGGCTCTCGCAATTGGTTTGTTCGGATGTGTGATAGCATTGTTTGTGATTTGTGTATGTGGCACTTCCGCCGTTCTTGGCGTGTTTAATGTTGGTGGTGAAGAGTTGTTTACCTTATACACTTTACTGGCAGTGTTGGGAGGAATTGTTACAATTGGTATACCCTTATGGCTGCTTGTCAGAAAACTTTGGGGCAGAGGGGAAACCTCTCCAAATCCTGCAAGACAAAGGGCTATGTTGATTGTTTGGCTCTGCGGGATAGCTCTCCTTTCAGTCTTTACCGTTAAAGCATATAATAAAGCTAAACAACTCAACTATCAAAAATGGACCGGTTTGATTGAGAACGTAGAGCAAATAGATATGGAAGACGGAGATGTAGAAAATATTGAAGTCAACTCGGAAGGTATCACCATCAAGGGGAAGACCGGCAAGACCATAACGATAAACAGAGACGGGATAAAGTCGAAAGAATCTTCCGAATCTGAGGAAATAATAGTCGATCAAACCACTGAAACTCCGGAGGAAGCTGAAGAGAAAATCTCCGTATCAGACGAAGGTAAAGCCCATAAAAATGAAAATACGAATCAGTTAGATTCAATAAGATAATAGAATGAGCCGCAACTATGTTCGTTCTCTATAAAATCTGCTTCGCGGATTGAACTTATGTTTGTTTGGAAAGGTGAGCCCGAAATATAACGGCTCACCTTCTTGTATCTTTCTTATATCTTTCAAGTTTGTCAGGATTTCCTCCCGAACAAATAATAATTGTTTTAAGGCTCGTTCCCCCTTTTGAAATTCTTATGATTTTTACAAATCTAAAATGAAAGAATTGGTTGATAACTTCCCTGATTTCTGATCCTTGCAAACATTCTGACATATCATATTATGTCACGTACCGCTTGTTCGAACGAGTCTTTGTCAATGGCACGGTTGCGCACTCTGGTTCGGTTATTGTAAATCGTTTGAGGTGAACAGAAAAGAAGATCCGCCATGTCGGCACTGTCGGTGACTCCGAGCCTTATTAGAGCACATATTCTTAATTCTGTGTTGAGTGTTTCCACACTTTTGAGATTTATCTGGGAATCCTGTTTCAACAATTGGTTGATTCCGGCAATGAAATCGGGAAATAATTCGAGGAAAGCCTTGTCGAAACGATTAAGATATGATTGGTCGAACTTATCTTCTATCGGTTTGAAAGTGGAATTGTCAAGAAGCTCGGAGGCAAGATTGGCTTTTACTTTCTGTTTCACTAATAATTTGTAAGATTTCAGTTTTCCAAGACTTGCAAGACAAGTGTTTCTCCATAATCTTGTAAGATTCTCTTTGCGATTTTTCAGATCTTTAAGTTGCGTGTTGGTTTCTTCAAGTTTTTCATTCGACATGGCCGATTCCCCTTTGGCATCGTGAATCTGAGTGTTTAGCCATCTGAGGTTTTCGTCGCGCGAATAAAGGTCTTTTTCTGTCGCCCGAAGGTTGAAATGCTGTTTTCTGATGTATATTATAAGAACTGCAATTATGGCCATCAATAACGAAGAGACTATTATAAGTACCAGTGTGCTTGCCCTCTCCTTCTTTTTGATTGAGGAGATATATCCGGGGAGAATCTCCGGGAATTTTCCTGCGATATCATGGATATCGGAAGGGTTATTGAAATTCACTATGTCTTCGGTGGCTACAGTGAGATATCGGGTTGCTCTCTCGATATTATCATTCTTTTCGTTGAATAAGAATAATGTCAACTCTCTTAATGCATTTTGATTTTTTAACGGGATTTGAAGTTCTGCTTCCGCCGCCTTGATAAGCCACTCGAGATATTGTTCCCGGTTTTCTTGTTTTTGATAATAATGGGCGATTTCAAGTGCTGAAGCCGGATAAAGAGGGTGATCAGGCGAAGTGTTTCCTGTGATTTCAAGATAACAATGAAGCGACAGATCTTCACGATTCTCTATAAGTTTCAGTTTTTCTGCAAGATAATAAAAATGTTCGGGTGAATTTTTTTCAAGAGATTCGATAAGTTTGTCGAGATTATGAGCCATTTCACCACGAGTTTTCTGTTTTTCAGAAGAACTCTTGGAATTTTTAAACAGATTGAGATCCAGGAGATTTTTAGTCTTATAGAATTCAATTTTGTCGGCATCCTTAAACTCAATGGGGTCGAGTTGTTGCAGTATTTCATTTGCTTCTATAAAAAAACTGCCCTCGGCAAGTATCCGTGCCTTTTGTAAGAGTGCATACGTCTCAAGATCAGGGTTTTGAGCAACATAAACCTGGTTAAGAAGTTGATTGGAGTATAAAAGGGCCGAATCTATCGACAAATTTCTATATTCATCAATAATTTGATTAAGGATATCGATTTTAGCTGAATGGGAATTGGAATCTTTCATTAAATTTTTAAGACCCGTCAGTTTTTCCTCCTTTAAGGATAAGACACTGCCATGAGAGGAGACAAGACTGTCAATTCTTGAAAATTGAGCGTAAGCAGCCGTCGTTGAGATTGCTAAATAGAGGAAAAGGAATATTGACTTTGGCCGGAATTTCATGATGAGGAAAGTTAATAGATGTCGGAAGCTGATAATGATTTTAGAATCGGTATTTAACTGCAAATATAAGAAATATTTTTAAAAGAGGCTACCGACATAAGAAAATTAAAAAATTGTAAGACACTAAATAATAGCAATATAAATTTAGTTAAAAGAAAAAATCAACTACCTGTAATCTACCTTTAAAAATTCCTTATAATTTAAAATTTTTGACTTTTAGATTGTAATTTGCTCTAGCAGGGTAATAAAAAAGAGAGCTTCCTGATTGAATTTTTGGGGTAGCTCTGAAAGTGCCGGTATCAGGATATGGTCGTGCCATAGATGGGCTTTTTCTTCAGAATCAAAATTAGCCGAAAGGGCAAAACTGATTGCTTCTTCTTCGTCAGGTTTCTCTCCTCCCACCTCGATCAGTCTTTTAAGCTGAGGATCTTTAGCAGGGGAGTCGTCATTGAAGAATATAGGGAAAAATTCATTCCTTATGTAATTCAATAAATTCTCCTCCCGAGATGGATTCACCATAAATGTAATGTTGTAAGTATACATTGTTAATATAAGAATATAAAAAAAACGGCATGCCCGAAAGAACACGCCGCCAAAACAAAATTATGAAAAACATTCAACGCTAAGCTGCAAGGCAGCTAAGTTTGAGCCTCTTGTCGGATTCGAACCAACGACCCCGAGATTACAAATCACGTGCTCTGGCCAACTGAGCTAAAGAGGCAAATGGGAGAGCGATCTACATCGCACAGCTCAACCCGCTACCCTTGCTTCGGTCAAGACCTGGGGGATTTACGGGGAGCAAGTCGTGCAGGACTCACCCGACTGCAAAATTACTACAGATTTATATAATTACCAAATCATTTAGACCAAATGTAGCTAAATTAAGATTCCACACCTCCGGAAGTACTATCCAATCAACTGATTATTTGTAATTTATAAGACAGACGCAAATCTGTTTAAATAATGTTAAAATATGTAAAGATTAAATTTAGAAATATACAATACCAAACTCATAACCTTGAATTAGTATAATTTGAAATAGTAGAAACTGCCAGGATTCCCGGTGTTATCATTCCGGATGGAAATGAGAATACAAAACAGAGGCTTTTGCAGAGCCTACGATCGCAGAGAGATCATCCAAGGATGCTTCCTTGATTTTTCTTAGACTTTTAAACTTCAGCATCAGTGCCTTTTGAGTAGCTGGTCCAATTCCCTTAATACCGTCCAGCTCACTTCTAACCTGACCCTTCGACCGTCGGTCACGGTGATGAGTAATGCCGAATCTATGGGCTTCGTCACGTAGAGCCTGAATCACCTGTAGACTTCGACTTTTCTTGTCGATATATAAAGGATACTGGTCACCCGGATAATAAATTTCCTCCAACCGTTTGGCGATACCAACGAGAGCTACCTTTCCACGAATCCCCATCTCATCAAAAGCCTCTACAGCAGCACTTAACTGACCTTTTCCCCCGTCGACCACAACCAATTGCGGCAAATCCTCCCCCTCTGAAATCATTCGAGAATACCTGCGATGCAAAACCTCTTTCATGGAAGCAAAATCATCGGGTCCTTCGACAGTTTTTATGATGAAATGCCGATAATCTTTCTTAGACGGTTTACCATTCCGGAACACCACACAACTCGACACCGGATTAGAGCCCTGTATATTTGAATTATCGAAACATTCTATGTGGCGCGGTTGTACATCAAGCCGGAAATCATGCTTCATCTGTTCCATCAACTTTTCCACCCCTCTCTCCGGATCAAGTTTCTCAGCCATCTTTTCCTTATCTGCCATATATTGGGCCACATTCTTCATTCCGACATCCAGAATCTTCTTCTTTTCCCCTCGTTTAGGCACCACGAATTTCACTCCTTCAAATTCCACATCAGGATCAAAAGGCACGATTACCTCGGAAAATTTTCTTTCAAATCTTCTGGATATCTCAGCGATTGCAAGCGACAGAATCTCCTCTTTTTTTTCAGCAAGTTTACGCCGGAATTCCATATTCAGACTCTGCACAACAGCCCCATGGTGGAGGTGCATGAAATTGACAAAAGCTGAATCACCGCTCTCCTCATAGGCAAACATGTCCATATCATCTTCAGGAGAGGCAATCACAGTCTTGGCATTATACTTTCTTACATTCTCATACTGCTCCTTCACCACTTGAGCTTCCTCAAAATGCCACTGCTCACTCAGACGCAACATCTCCTCCTTAAGATGATTTTCAAGCAAGAGCGTCTCTCCGTTCAGTATCTGTTTTATTTTTGAGATATATTTCCCGTATTCTTGCGGATTGACAAATCCGCGACATGGACCTGAACATTTATTTATATGATAATCCAGACACAGGCGATACTTTCCCTGAGCGATCTTCTTATCTTCCAGATTATGCACACAACTTCTCAGAGGAAACACATCCCGGATAAGCTGCAACATCATCTTCGCATTCTGAACACTACTATAGGGACCGTAATATTTAGCATTCAAACCCTTTTCCCGCGTCATGAATACCCTCGGATACAACTCCTTGGTGACCACAATCCACGGATACGACTTATCATCCTTAAGGAGCACATTATAATGAGGCTTATAAGCCTTTATCATCGCGTTTTCCAAATGTAGTGCATCTTCCTCCGAAGTTACGACGATAAATCTCATATCCACTATGCTCCTCACCAACAGATTTGTCCTAACAGAATCATGCTGCCGGTTGAAATAAGAGGACACTCTTCGCTTTAGTCTTTTAGCCTTACCGACATATATCACATTTCCACGCTTGTCGAGATAGATATACACTCCCGGCGACTCCGGAAGATTCAGTATCTTCTCCCGGAGATGATTGCCGGGCTTATTGTTCGCAATATCATCCCGTGTCCGGTCGGGCGTGATCTCCAGACCGAACTTTCCCGTTTCATCTATGTTACGACCGAAATCTGCAAGAACAGAATCGACAGATAATTCCGACATCAAAATTTAAGTCGATATCAATATTTAAGTAAAGAAGAGATCTCGCAATCCGCGGGCAAATTTTTCCTACCGTCAAGAGCGGTTAATTCCACAATGAAATTTATATAGATTTTTTTGGGGTTCATGCTTTTCACCAGATCGTAGCAGGCCGCCATAGTACCCCCGGTAGCAAGCAAGTCGTCATGAAGCACCACCACATCATCGTGAGAAATCGCATCACTATGAAGCTCTATCATATCCACTCCGTACTCCTTGGCGAAAGCTTTTTTTACTGTCACGGAAGGAAGCTTACCAGGTTTACGCGCCGGAACAAAACCCGCACCAAGTTCATAAGCCATAATAGAGCCACCAATGAAACCCCTTGATTCTATACCCACAATCTTGGTCACACCCTTCCCCTCATAAAGCCTTTTGAGTTCCTCACTCATGATACGGAGAGCCTCCGGATTTTTTATCATTGTGGTGAGATCACGAAACATGATACCCTTAGAAGGAAAATCGGGCACATCACGGATAAGTTTTTTTAAATCTTCAAGATGCATATAACAAATATTTTTAGATTAATGTTTCACGTGGAACAATTATAAAAATCCTTTATTCAGTATATTAACAAGTATAAAATTTATCTATTCAAAAGAACAAGGAGAATGTTGATATCTGCCGGGGATACACCGGGGATACGGGATGCCTGTCCTATTGTCATTGGACGGAGCTTCTGCAACTTCTGTCTTGATTCGGTAGAAAGAGCTGAAAGAGTTGAATAATTCATATCCTCCGGCAACTTTACATATTCCAACCGCAGTGTCTTTTCTGCAAGTTCTCTTTCTCTTTGTATATATCCTTCATATTTGATAAGTATCTCTGCGGCCTCAATAATCTCATCTCGTCTGTCAATTTCGATCTCATCAAGTCTAAGTTTGATTGTTGGAATAACTGATAGGTTTTTGAAATCAAGTTGCGGTCGCTTAAGTAAATCAGATAGCCTTGTTGAAGATG